>NZ_JTJC03000004.1:300000-531176 GCF_000817735.3 Scytonema millei VB511283
ACGATCTCCCCTGGGAGTGCTGCATCTGCGGCAATTTTTCCCCTACTGGTTGGCAGCAACAAGTAATACCAAGAATGCCAAGCAATCCTTATTCAAAGCAACCGCTCGCATACTAGAGCCTATAGAAAAACTACCCAATGAGTTTAGCCTAGAACAGTTCCAATCGTATATAGATTCCCGTCCCGAACCCAGCGACATCAAGCAGACTTTTGCGATCGTCGATGCTGAGGGAAAGTTTTTAGGGCTATTGGAGCAAACAAAGCTCTGGAAAGTTTTAGCCGCAGCCGCGAGAACCGAAAAGCGCGATCGCTTAGCAAAGACAACTTTACTCCAAGCAAGCATCCAGCGTGGCATCGAGCCAGAGCAACTCGACCCGATCGTCCAACTGCTAGAAAGATTACCCTTACCATTGATGTTACAAACAAGCCTGGGCGAACCGATCGCCCAGAATCCTGCCTGGAATCGGCAATTTGGTAACATGGGCAATCCCGAAGCAATTCGGCAAGAAGTCGAAGCAATTTTGAATGTGGCGGGAACTCAGCAATCGGTAATTGACTTGGAATCGGCAACAGCAGAAGTTACCGAAGCTAGTCGAGACATCGATCGCGCCAAGTTAAGCGATTGGCAGGCAACAACTCATCACTTCAGTCTCACCGCACTACAGGAGCAAGTCTCTTTACTATCCACACCCGATTTAGCAGAGTCCAACATCATACGTTACTGTCAGCGGGGAGAGCAAGAAGGAACATGTATCTGTGTTTGCCCCGGACAACAGGGACAAGACAGAGTGTGGCAATTTCTCAAAATTCCTTTACAGATGTCAGTCGTCAGTCGCCAACAGCAATCCGAGCGAATTTGGTTGTTGATGGCTACAGATGTGACAGAACAGCGGCAGATGGCTTCGGAACTAGCCGCCAAAAATGCCGATTTGATTCAACTCAATCGCTTGAAAGATGAATTTCTCGCGTGTATCAGTCACGAGTTGCGGACACCCCTAACAGCAATGTTAGGGCTGTCTACCTTACTTAAAGATCAGGCACTAGGACAGCTCAACGAGCGTCAAGCACGGTACGCGCGGCTAATTCACGAAAACGGACGGCATTTGATGAGCGTGGTCAATGACATTTTGGATTTGACCCGCATGGAAACAGGACAGTTAGAATTAACCCTCGAACCAGTCCACATTCGTAAAGTCTGCGAACGCGCGGTCGAGCAAGCTCGGCTTGCCTTTAGTCCAAAAAACAACAAAACTGCTGTGGTGGAGGCAGGGACAGACAGTCATCTCGAACACCACTTTACCTTAGCGATCGAACCCGAGTTAGAGATCGTTGTGGCGGACGAACTGCGCCTGCGCCAGATGCTGGTTCACTTATTGGCAAATGCCTTCAAATTCACGGCATCCGGCGGGGAGATCGGTTTGCGAGTCAGTTACTGGGCGGGGTGGATTGCCTTTACAGTTTGGGATACAGGAATTGGCATTCCCGAACACCAGCAACACTTAATTTTTCAGAAATTTCAACAGTTGGAAACACCGTTGACGCGGCAATTTGAAGGTACGGGTCTGGGTTTGGTTTTAACCAGAGCCTTAGCTCGGCTGCATGGTGGTGATGTCAGCTTTTTGTCTCAAGAAGGTAAAGGCAGCCAATTTACCCTGTTGCTAGCTCCTACGCCGCCGAAGAAGAGAACTGGGGGAGTTGGAGAGGCTGGGGAAGTTGGGGAGCAGGTGGGAAAAACGTCCGCCAATTTACACCGACAGTCACTCACTAATATCTCTACTAGCAACAACGCACTGGCAGCTCAGAGCCGGACACCCGGACGTGGAGAAAGCAATTTTTCTCTGGGGTCTTTGGTTTCTCCAGCTCCCGATCGCCATTTGGTGCTGGTTGTGGAGGCTGCACCCCGATTTATTGAGGATTTAGCAGAACAGCTGACGAGTTTGGGATATTGGGTGGCGATCGCGCGTTCTGGAACTGAGGCGTTAGAAAAAGCCCGTCGTTTGCAGCCAGGAATTATATTTATCAATCCCTTACTCCCTTTACTCTCTGGCTGGGATGTCTTGACTTTGCTCAAATCCGATCCAGCTACAAGTCAAATTCCGATCGTCGTCAATACCACAAGAGCCGAGAAAAATCAAGCTCTTTCCCACCGAGCTGACGAATTTATCAGCTTACCCGTACAGCAGCAAGTCTTGCAGCAGGTGATGACTCGTTTGTGCGGCGCGCCAGTGACCCACTCTCAGATCGAATTGTCGCAGCGCGTCCAAAAGTACAAACAGCTGACGATTTTACGATTAGTAACTCCCAACACCGAACTTTTAACCAGGGGCGATGTCAACCATTTAGAATCATCTCTAAATCACTGTCGCGTTCTCGAAGCCGACGACTTAGAGCAAGCATCATTGCTAGCCCGGATTTGGCGACCAAATGTCATTTTACTGGAGCGGGCGATCTGCGAACCCCTCGATTTCCTGCAACAGTTGACCGAGTATCCAAGCTTGGCAGATTTACCCATCGTGACGCTAGATGCCGCGATCGCGCAAGTTGCGAGTCAAATAGAGCAACTCAATATATTTCCTTGTTTGACAAATCCGCCAGAGCCATCGGCTGAAATGTTGCTATCCGTTCTGCATGTGGCAGCAGGCGTGAGTTGGGAATATAGCGTGTTAGTTTTAGATATTGCTAATTTGGACGATTTGTCTGACGAACACAGCTACAATACTCAAGCTTCTGCCGTATCGTTGCGGGCGGAATGGTTGCAAGCTTTAATTCAATATTTGCAAACGGCTGGTTTTCGCGTCGTGATGCCGCATACTTGGGAAGAAGTGCAGCAGCAAATTCAACAACAAAACGTCGATCTGATGCTCGTTTGTTTGGGAGAGATGCAACAAGTCGAGAAAGCTTGCACGGCGATCGCAACTTTAGAGCAGCAGAAATTACCACCTATCATCGCTATGGAGCGATTATTTACCCAAAATGAAGTGAGAGAGCAATTTCCCGCTTACTTGGAGTCAGAGGGGCGATCGCTGCCTTCAGAGCAAATGCACAATTTGGGTAACGCGAACGCCGCATCCGATTTGGAGTCGATCGAGCGCGCTTTGGGGGCGATCGCAACTAAAGTTTTGCCTTCCTCTATCTCTATGGAAGAGTTATTAAACAATATTCATCAAACTCTGTTGGCTCACCCTGTAGAAAAGGATTGAGCGTACAGAGGAAGGCAACATTGAGAAACGCGATCGCGAATAAATGCAAATGGATGCAACGCGATCGTAAAATTTGTATTGATTTGTAAAAATATTTGTTAAAAGATCGTACTACTTTGCCAGAGTCAATTATACGGAGTGGTGCGGTGAATTTATAACTGGCAGTACTTCTCGGGCTAAAAAGTTAATAATGCAACGGTACGAACAATAGGAAATATCGACTAGAACGAACGCGATTGAGCGAGGTCGCGAATCAAAGACGTTTTCCCGCGCAAGTATGTACTCACATTCGCGATCGCTTCTCCATCCAAGGGCTGCTTGTTGTCAAGTTCTGCGATCAAGTGCGAGACCAGTTCTGAGTCACTCAGTCTGAGTAAAATGCTGCTTTGAGTATCTTCTACCGCAGACCATAGCTGCCGTAGGATGTTTGAATTCATGTTGCGGGTTTCGGTTGCGTACATAACAAATAAAAAATTAAGGTTTTCTTTAGACTTTCTTTAGAATAGCTCATTGCCTTTTCCAGAAAACAGAAGTTGAAACATTGCTACACATAAACTCTAGCGTCTACAGAGATTCCGTAATGTTTGCAGATATGTACGCAATTTTACTCTGTCGGTAGAGGCAAAATCTCCGTAACCGTAGATCTACCCAAAGCTAGAAAGTCGGTGGGCATTGCCCACCATCAATCATTCCTGCGGTACTTGTGCTATTAACCTTTCCTTATCCAACCTCCGCTTTTTAGCGTAAAGTTGAATTGTTGCTGCCATTGCCACAATCATGCCGAAAATTGCCCAAACGGTAGCATTTGTAGGTAGGTTATTTTTGAACACAGCTAGCAAGACAATCGCCACTAACATCACAGTTGGGGCTTCATTCAACGCCCGTAATTGCTGACTGCTCCACTTACACTCATTTTTTTCTAACTGTCGCATCAGCCGTTTGCAGTAATGGTGATAGCCCAATAGCAGCACAACAAAGGCTAACTTGACGTGCAACCATCCCTGTTTTAGGACTTCCGGTTCCGTCGTCAGTAGTCCAATTGCCATTGCAACTGTCACCAGCATCCCAGGAGTGGTAATAATGCTATACAGTCGCTTTTCCATCAATTGATACTGATTTTTGAGAATCGTACGGGCAGGTTCCGGCTGTTCGTCAGCCTCGACATGATAGATAAATAGCCGCACCAAGTAAAATAACCCAGCGAACCAAACAACAATGCCGACGAGATGAAACGCTTTAAACCAAAAATAAGCCATGATCCCAATTTTGGATGTTGAATTTTAGACTTTGGATGTTATACCATTTCAGATCTTTGCGCTTTTGCGTCTCGGCGTGACATTAAATCCAACAAAATTTACGCTTGTCGCCACGCGCCATGAAAACCCATCGGTACGACGCTAGGTAATTCCAATCTACAAACGGGTGGTGCATCCAAGCGATCGCTATTGAAAATCCAGACCTCACTGCGATCGCGATTCCCGTCATAGACTACTGTGACGATCCAACCAGAGGCGGGATTTTGCGGATCGGGAGCAAAAATAGGCTCCATGGGATAGCAATTTTCGCCAAAATCCGCAATCGTCAGAGATTGAGTTTGGGAGTCAAATTTAGCGATCGCGCTAAACAATTCTGCACCAATATTTACACCAGGACGATGAACGGAGAGAAAAGTAGGAGAAGCAGCTTGCCCAATTAAATGAGGTAATCCGATCGGAAATTCACAATCGCGATCTAAAATTTGCTCGATCGCCGTCACCTTACCCAATTTCGGATTCAAATAAACTCGCGATAAACTACTGGGTGCAGGTGTATGAGTTTGTCCCGTTGCCACTTCCTTTAAATATTGATTGGTTTGAAAGTCTTCATACCGCACCAAATCCACGACAATCGTACCGCTAGGATCGACGTAACCGTTAGCAAAATGCCATTGATACCAAGGTTCGGTTTCGCCACGACTGACAAGGGTAAGGGTTTCGCGATCGAATATGAGAAACTGAGTCCCGAGTTGAGGCTGCCATTCGATCGCATCGCTGTAGCAACTCAAGCCTAACAGCACGGGTAACGCATTTACCCTGACTGGAGGCACGAAAAAGACTAAGTATTGTCCTGCCAAGACGAAATCATGAACGATCGGCACGCCATCTAAGGCAAATGCAGCTTTTTGCAGAATTTTACCCGTGCGATCGCTTTTATAAAGATTCAGTTTGGCGTTAATTCCAGGGCTAATCCCAAAGTTGAAAATTTCTCCTGTGTGCGGATCGCGCTTGTAATGGGCAGAGTAAGGTAAACCATTACTTAATCCCGATAAATTATCCTCGCCTTTTGTCTCCAAAGTCTGCAAGTCTAAGGCGTGCGGTTTACCACCTTCCCACAATGCTAAGAGTTTATCTGGTAAAGGTAAAACAGAGGTATTTGCCACATTTTTTATTGGCTTCAACCATCGATTCCAGAATGCACCTGGGGCTGTCATTCCATAGTTACCATAAAGCAGGCGATTCGCGGTAGCTTCTTCTTGGTAGCCAGCAGTTTGTACGTAGCGGTATGAGGCGATGGCAGATCCCCCCTTGCCCCCTTTAGAAAGGGGGGAATTAGAATTAAAATAAACGGCGAGAATTGCCCCATCACCATCAAACCAATGTCCCATCCGCATTCCATCCCGTTCTAATCTGGCGGGACCATTGCGATAAAGAGTTCCGCGTAAATTAGAGGGGATTTCTCCAGCGATGACAGGTAGGGGAGTGGGAGAAAATTCTGTTGCGGGTTGGGCGATCGCTTTTGCCCAAGCTTTCTTTGTGGAAGGTCTTGTAGTTGTCTGCATCAATAGTAAGTGGTGCGTGGTGCGTGGTGCGTGAAATACTTCTGACGCTAGAAATATACTCCGTCGCGTGTCTCAGAACTTAAGTTGTATGTTTCTATTTATATAGTCGTGACAATGCCAGGGCGATCGCTCATCCTAAAGACAGTTATCAGTTGTCAGTTATTCATAGCGATTCTCATTATGATGGAATACATTCGTAGGGGCGCACAGCTGTGCGCCCCTACAGATCTTGTATCTCACCCAATTGAAAAAGGCTATCAGTTGTCAATGGAAGCATCACTCGTCACCAGTAACGCTTCCACTCACAAACAACCAATTAAGGAACTGAGAGAGGCTCAACTTAGTCTGTTTGTGGGGGAACTCAATTTAACAATTGTTTTTGTGTATCTTATTACATTTGCTCTGAGATGCCTTACTCTCCTGGCAGAACGATAATTCTATGGTCGCTGATTGGTTTTGCATCTACCACGGTTATTGCTGGTATCGTACTAAGTATCTGGCGTTGGGTGCAACCTTGCCCAGTCGGGGAAAAAAGATTTTGGGCGAATTGCTATCGAGACTTGCAGGCACAACCGCTGAAAATTGGAGTGAGTGCTACCTCTCCAATAGAAGATTATCGGGCTTTGGCGACCCATTTACAGGAGCAATTAGGCGTTCGGGTAGTAGTCGATCGCCATACGCCTTTTCCAGAAATTCGCGATCGCCTCGATCTCAAAGATTGGGATATTGCTTTTACTGGTTCTCCAGTACTTTCAATAGCAGCTGAGGATAATAACTACACTGGCATGGCTGTAATGTACCCCGACCGACCACTTTACGATCGAGCAGCTTTATTTGTGAAAGCTGATAGTAAGATTAAATCTATTGCCGATATCCAACCAAACACGACAATTGCTTTAGGTAGTTCCGCATCAGCCCTAACTTTTCTCATTCCAATTTATGCTTTATATGGCAAAACACTTAAAATTGGCAGAGGTTATCATCCTAGAGAAGCGATAAATTTAGTTAAGACTGGAAAAATTGATATTGGTGCTGGTCTGTATACCGCAATTAAAGACGACTCAGCATTACGATTTATCTATATTAGTCAGCCAATTCCTGGTGTGGGAGTTTATTTATCGCCCCAGCTTTTGAATTTCGATCGAGAGTTAATCAAAATAGCCATGCTCAACGCCAATTCAGAAATTAAATCTCAAGCTAAATATACTGCGGTTCAGACTCCTGATTATAGCGAACTCAGAAAAATTATCGCTAGAGCTGAAGAGGTTGCTAGCTGCCTCAAATCCAATCAAAATTACTTTAATTGGCAAGTTCCGATTCAATTATTTTGTCATAACTTTTCTAAGTCATAACAATGTCTGAATCTCCCAATAAGTTAATCGCGATCGCCCGTGAAGTTCGAGCCACAGAGAGCAAACTGTCATTGATACCAGAAACGACAGGCTCGCAATTTTTAATCCAGCCAAATAGCGCAAAAGTTTGCCTTTTCTTTCATGGATTTACGGCAGTTCCCGAACAATTTGCCCTGATAGGTAGAGCGTTTTATCAAGCTGGATATCACGTTCTAATTCCCTTACTACCAGGACATGGTATTGCAGGTGAATGGAATGGAGATAACCCGCCACCACTACCAGAAGATCCCCAAATTTATCAAGAGTTTGGTCGTCATTGGTTAGAAATTGCTTGCTTTGGAGGCAAAGAAATTATTATTGGTGGCTTGTCCGGTGGGAGTACTTTAGCGGCATGGCTGGCTTTAGAATATCCCGATAAAATCACTAAAAATTTAATATTTGCTCCGTATTTAAGTGGAAGTAATAAAGTTGTCGATCTATTTGTCAGAATTTTCAATATCTATTTTGAATGGTGGCAAGACCCCCAAGTAGCTAGTTTTGGTTATGATGGTTTTGCCATGCCAGCTTTGCGAGTTTTTTTGGATATGGGAACTGAGATCTTAGAAAAAGCCCAAACACAAAAGGCTGCACCAATGTTAATTGTATCGAGTGAGAGCGATCGCGCTGTGGGAAATCGAGAACACGAAAAGTTATTTAACGCCGCAGTTCAGTTACAACCTAAATCTTGGTATGTCTGTTTTGATGATGTGTGGGATATTCCCCATAACATGATGACTCAAGCAGAAGGAAACGAACACGTCGATCTGTTGATTTCCCTTACCTTAGCGTATGTTCATAGCAATGCTACCTGGGGGGAAATGGTAACATTGTGCGATCGCCTTAAACAAGATGATTTTCCAACTGCGATCGCACAATTAAACTTGCATGGACGAGTTGCATCTGCAATGGCGACAATCGTGGAAATTATTAATACTTCTATCGAAAAACTGAAGGACTAGGCTACATTCCCGATCGAACTCAATTTAATAGTTTGACTTCAGCAAATTTCCAAAAACACTCAAGTATCGATCCATCCAACCGATTGCCTGGAAATAATTTTCAAACGCTTTTGGCGGGTTAGAAATGAGAGTATCTTGAACGATTAACTGCTGAAAATCAATTTCAACTTTACCTTGGCGCAAGTTACCTCGATCGTCATAAAACTCCACGCCAGCTGTTTGCATAATTGCAATTAGCTCTTGCGCCATAATGCCATAACCAATGGTTGTGGGATGAATGCCATCAAGGGAAAACAACCCACCTTGCTTGCGTCCCGTAGCATCAAAGATCGAAAAGCGAGAGTCTGGCTTTGGGTCTAATTTTTGCAACTGTGACGGTAACTGATATTCGCCACCAATTTCTTTCCACCAACTCGGTCTAGCTCTGGGAGATTCAATATAGCGCCTCTGTGCCAAGCGATCGAGTAGTCCAGCCAGATCCAACAAATACCAATCTCGACCTTCTGTTCTTGCTTGTCGCACGGCATCAACAATACAGTCATTATATTGGTCGATCGCACTGTCTATCGCTCTGACTTCTGATGCAGTTAAGTTTGGGTGTCGGTCTTGATTAAAACCTGCATCGCTAACCCAAGGCAATGTGTAGTATGGGAAATAGCGAGAATCTTTTCTAATCTTCGTATCCACTCCACGGGCAAAGGGGGCGATCGTTACGTGAGGAACTGTAGCCCAAATAACGTGACGGGCGCGAATTTGCTTAACTTCCGCCACAACTTTATCTAACTCAGCTTTAAAATGAATTGGTCGCCAGATCGTATAGCGATCGTTGATCTCCATATCATCGTAGCCATCATCGCTCCAAGCAATCTTAAAAGTGAGGAGACTACCGAGAGCATTATTGCTACCGATCGCCATAATCAGCGTCTCGATGCCATCACCATCGCCATTTTCTCTCCTTCCCTCAGCACCAAGAGCCTTTGCAGCTTGTAAAGGAGTTAATGCCTCACCTGTTTGACTCCGCACCGACGAGTTTAATACCCTCAGTGCCGCTCGTTCGTTATGGTAATCGACCAATTGACGAAAAACATTTTCTCTAGGAATCTTTCGACTGATTAATTCCTGGCAGCTTCTTGCATTACGAGATAGGATATTTCGTAAATCCCAACCATAAACTCCTAAATTGTGGTTAATCTCTTTTTGAGAGGGTAGTATAGCCCCTTCACCCCGTTCCCAGTAATCTTCTAATTTGTCTAAATAGTTGCGTAAAAACAATAGCGTCGGGATAAAATTCCAAATATCAATGCGATCGCCTACCTTTTGTTCTAGTTCTCGTACCAACCGTTCTAAATTTAACGGCAATCCATCACCTGGAGTATTGTAAGTAGGATAGCGGAACTCAGTCCAACCTATTTCCCGAGCGATTAAGGCTGGAAAAGAAATTTGAGTATTAAAAATTGCGCCACTTTGAAAGCCTTGAGTCAAAGAATCACCAATTGTTACTAGACGATGCTGAGGCGTACCTTCTCTATTGACTTGTACGCCAATACCAAGAGTGGGATCTGTCTGCGGTTTGCGTGCTTCAGCCCGAATGATGACATCTTCCGGTGTTTTCAAGTCACGCATATCATCTGTAATTGGTTTTGCCATGTCGTCTTTACCCAATCGTGGTAAAGATTATATCTGGCATTGGTCATTTGTGAGTGACTGGTGGCTGGTGGCTACTGGCTAGTCACGCTTTCAACAGCTTTTATCGCCACTGATAACTGTACGGGCGGGTTTTGAACGAAGATGATGGCTTGAGCCGTGAATCTGCTGGCTAAACCCGCCCCTACGACAACTGATAACTGATAACTGATAACTGTTAACTCTGTTGGCTGAGAACAGTATCGTGTTCTGTGCTTTGTCCGTTATTGACGTTTTCCCAAGTGGGCATCAAAATCGACAAGTGTAAGCCTTTGCGACTTTCCAGATTGAGATATCGCTGTTGCAGAGTTTGCCATTGTTGCCAAGCTTTGTAATTATGCTCTGCTAATAAATTAGCCAGAGTTGGCATGGTTTTTTCAATTTTTGTTTGCAAAGCATCTGCTAAAAACTCAGACAGTACGGCGCTGTCTTGAAATTGCCCTAAAACGCTCTGGATGGCTTTGAGATCTTCAAGGTAAGTTTCGTAGGAAGCTCCATAAAAGTTAGCAAAGACTTCCATTTGATAGCGAGCGCGTTTGGTTTCTTTACGCAAGCTGTGGAGAAGAGGGGCGTTATCGATTAGTTGTTGTTTTGCCTGTGCTGGTGTTTGTCCTGTTTGTACTACTACCTGTTCGTCTTGTAATTTGGTTCCTACTAACCAACTTGGGTGTAAAAGTAGCCTACCAACCTCAGATAGAAGTAAATCTGGTAGAGTCGCCTGAATTGGCATCTGCGCGATTGGTTGCAGTTGGGGCTGAGATAGCCATTTTTCTAAAGCCTGCTTCAGTTCTTGATAGCGATCGCCCGTCAAAGTTTCATGCACTTTCGCAAAAGCCTTCCGCCGCCGCTTATACAGGTAAACCAGTGCTGTATCCAATTGTTCTTGTTCGTCAGCAGGTAAAGCGGGTTTATATTTGTTTTCTAATGATTCTCGCAGTACGTCTAAATCTCGCAATTTGCCCAGAATACGGGCAATTTTACCAATTTTTTTTTCTTGGACTGGTTTCGGCAAGTCGATGGCTGGAGCAAAACCCGCGATCGCACTACGCAAGCGACGCATTCCTACGCGCATCTGATGCAATGCTTCTGGATCGCGATCTGCGATTACGTCAGCTTCGTGTTTGAGAAATTTTTCAAAGTGCTTTTTAATTGCCAGCACCGCGCGATCGCCTAAAGTATTCTTTCCGCTTAATGTAGACGATGTCATACTTTATACCCCGCTTTACCTACCTGACAGCACTATCTTGTTTTTGAGTTTCTCATACTATCACACAGCCGCGATCTCCTTTATTCCACCTCAGACAGAAACAATAGCAAAAAGCCGCAAGTTTTAAGTATTGTTAGTTAAAACTTGCGGCTTCTCCAGACACGCTTGAAATTTGTATTTGATAGCAATTTCCAGTTGAATGAGGTACACGGATCTGTAGGGGCACACAGCCGTGCGCCCCTACGAATGTATTAAACCCGCATGGGAAATGCTACGAATTTGAATTTGTATCGCGCAATGGCGATACACTAATCGCTAAATTTTGGTCGCTAGCTTTTCGATTAGGCAGCTAATTCTTGCAACTGTGCGCGATCCGTGTTGTACTCTACGGCACTTAGCGGTAATTGTTCTGCTTGTGGAGCTGGTACTTGTTCCAAAACCTTGACTTCAATATTGACGGACACTAGATATGTACCAGGTTCCGCACCAATAGCTTCAGCAATCAATTTTGCGATCTCTGGACGCTTGGCAGTAATTGGATCGCGCAGGATACACCGATCCCAGTCATGCTTAGCAGTGGGGTTAAGGCTGAGAATATAGTGCTTGGTCATAGAGCAATTTTGAGTTTATCTTGCGTCACATCGAGCTACCATCAAGCCATTTTTTACTTCTGCTGACTCGATAACAACTATCACTATTATAGTACAAGTGTACCAAATTAGCCAAGAGACCATACAATTCAAAATCGGTCAATTCACGATAAAACCCGCCTGTACCAGTGTAGGGGCGGGTTTTGAACCAAGATTTATTCTCCCCAGGCAGGAATCCTTTGCTAAACCCGCCCCTACAACTCCTACTCCCTGATCGCTGACAACTATTCAAACAACGATTATTGAGATAGTATATATATGCCCCAGGGGGGGATTTACATTGTGATATATTGAATAAGATTAAGATAAGTAACAAATTTTAATATTCAATTGATTAATTCTACTTTGCCTACCTACACCACTCCCACACCTACGATTCGCTCAGTCTCAACTGAAACGAGCGATACCATCGTCCAGCCGTCAAATTTAGAATCGTCAAACTTCGATCTAGTACAACCCATCTCAGCTCAAAAAGCCAAGCAGCAAACATGGTGGGCATTTGGAGCGGCTGTATTTTTGGTATCTGTACCAGTTTTTATCGAAGCGCCGCTGGTGCGATCGCTACCACTACTCAGTCTGGGAATAACCCTGATTTGGGTGTGGCTGAGTTTAGTATTGATGTCTCGTCCTTCTAGTCATTTATGGGGCGATATTCTCTTGGGATTTAGCTGGAGTTGGTTAGCTGGCTCGATTTATTGGGGATGGTTGCGCTGGGAACCACTGCTACATCTTCCAGTTGAGGCGATCGGGCTACCGTTTGCGATCGTTTGTTTGCGGCGTAATTGGGGCAAGGTTGGTAATTTTTTCTATCTAGGCTCTTTGTTAGGTACAGTCGTCACCGACCTCTACTTTTACATCGCCGATCTAATTCCTTACTGGAGGCAAGTCGTACAGGTCGAACCAACGTTAGTCGCACCAATTCTTCGCAGTGCCTTGGCACAAGTGTATACCCCTTGGGGGTTGAGTTGGGCAGCGGTCTTAGTGTTGGTGTTGCTAGCAGGGGGAGTCTTTTCCTTGCGCGCTCGACAGACTCATTGGTGGGCATTTAGTGGAGCAGTGTTGAGTACAATTTTAGTAGATAGCTTATTCTGGCTAGCTGCGGCACTGGCTTAAATTTTTGCCGATCGCGATCGCCTTGTCTGATACTCAGGTAGTCAATAAGCTATATATTAGTTTCTGATACTAGCTGTGTGCTGATTTCAGTTGGATGCAAAGAGGTAGAGAAACTGTGAAAAAATTGATACGTTTATTAACAATTTTGAGTGTATTGGTAGGTTGTTTGGGATGGCTGGGCATATCCCAACCCGCGATCGCTGCTAATCTCAGCGATTTTAGCCTGCGTACCGTACCAATCCTAGCTGTAGAGTCTCCGGCTCAATCAAGCAATCGAGCAGATGCGAAGCTGGCAACAGACTTTGGTAAGAAAATCGATTTAAACAACACAAACGTTGCTGCTTTTCGGAAATACCCAGGACTTTACCCCACCCTAGCCCGTAAAATCGTGCAAAACGCTCCCTACGAAAACGTAGAGGACGTAATGGAGATGCCAGGATTATCCGAGCGTCAAAAACAAACTCTAGAAGCAAATCTCGGTAACTTTACTGTTACTGATGTAGAAGCTGCTTACACAATGGGTGACGATCGCTATAACAACGGCATCTACAGATAAATCCTTTTTGAATTGACAATTTAGCCTCAGCCCACCCTATTTCTAGAGTGGGTTATTTTTTACTCAGTTATTGGTTATCAGTTAACCGTCAACTGTCAACTATCAACCAACAACCCTTACCCTTGCTACAAAACCTCAACCATTTTGATGTCATAGTCGTAGGAGCCGGAGCTGCCGGACTCTACACGGCACTGTGTCTACCCAGCCACTTTCGCGTCGGTTTAATTGCCAAAGAAACGATAAATCTGTCTGCAAGTGACTGGGCGCAGGGTGGAATTGCTGCGGCGATCGCGGCTGATGATTCTCCTCAGTTGCATGTAGAAGATACGCTGCAAGCGGGGGCTGGGTTGTGCGATCGCGCATCTGTAGAATTTTTGGCTCACAAAGCACCGGAATCCATTCAATCTTTGGTAGACATGGGGGTTGCCTTTGACCGTCGCGATCGCGAATTAGCATTAACCATAGAGGCTGCTCACTCCCGTCGTCGCGTCCTCCACGCCGCCGATACCACTGGTCGCCAGGTCATTGCTACCCTGACAGCGCGGGTTCTCGAACGCCAGAACATTCAAGTTATTCCCCAAACCATAGTTTTAAGTCTGTGGCTTAACCCCCAAACCGGACACTGTGAAGGTATTAGTCTCTTTGATGGCAATCGCATTCTCTGGTTGCGCGCTCGTGCTGTCGTCTTAGCAACAGGTGGCGGAGGTCAAGTTTTTGCCCAGACAACCAACCCCAAGTTGAGTACGGGTGATGGCGTGGCGATCGCTTGGCGGGCTGGAGCCATGCTGCGAGACTTAGAATTCGTCCAGTTTCACCCGACTGCTCTGACCAAACCTGGAGCAGACCGATTCTTAATCAGCGAAGCGGTACGCGGTGAAGGAGCGCATTTAATCGATGATACGGGTAGGCGTTTTGCTTTTGACTATCACCCAGCAGGAGAGCTAGCACCCAGAGATGTTGTTAGTCGTGCCATATACAGCCATTTGCAGCGTACCTCAGCCGATCCTGCTACTGCCTGCGTCTGGTTAGATTTGCGATCGATCCCAGAGGCAAAAATTCGTCAGCGGTTTCCCAATATCGTTCAAGTATGTCAGCACTGGGGCATAGATGTTTTTCAGGAGCCAATTCCAGTTGCTCCCGCCGCCCATTATTGGATGGGAGGAATTGCCGCAGATTTAACGAACCGCACTTCAATCCCTGGATTGTATGCTGTCGGCGAAACAGCTAGTACGGGAGTCCACGGCGCGAATCGTTTAGCAAGTAATTCTTTGCTGGAGTGTGTCGTCTTTGGGGCGCAGATGGCTCTGTTGAAAGATGAAGTAGAAGGGATGAAGGATGAATATACCGGATCGGATTTTAGTCTTTACCCTTTGTCGTTTAGCTTGTCAGAGATTGATTGGCTGAGCCAGCAAACCACAATTGAAGCTATCCGTTACGAACTGCCGCGTTTGGTCTGGCAGAGTGCGGGTATCTGCCGCGAACAGCAAGGATTAGAGCGGGCGATCGCGCAGGTACAATTGTGGCAACAGGCATTTATTACCCTGCCCTTGAGTCAGTTTTTGCTTCAACTTCCGCCTGGACAACCAGCCCATATCAATGTTTCCGATCTTTCAGCCAATCTTCCCGCGAATTTGCTTGAGGTAGAGCAGTCTTTGCGTCTGTGGAGCGAAACCCGCAATCTACTCGATATTGCTTACTTAATTCTCAAAAGTGCTGCCTTTCGTACCGAAAGCCGAGGCGGGCATTACCGCTTAGATTATCCTCATACCGAAGCTCACTGGCAAACTCATACTCTCATCCAGTACGAACAGTGGTGGAAATCCGAACCGACCGCAACTTAACAACCAATTTGCTTATCTCGTACCAGATCCGATCGTTCTACTAGGACTACCGATTGAGCTTGGCAATTGGTAGATTTGACTGATTTGCTCGATCGCCGGAGGAGCGTCCGAGAAATTAGTAAAAAAATTGACTAAGGTGTCAACACTGCCAGCAATCCAAAAAGCAACTAGCTGCAAGCCGAGCGTGACCATAAGTATAGTAATTTTGAGATTGTCGGACATGGCTGTTGCTGGACTGCTACGCATGTACATACTCCATATTTCAGCTAAAATTTTTCAGTATTTTTACTAGTAATTAATGTAATTTATGCATTTTTTATACATTTAATTGGTTTGAGCCGATTGTTATATGCGATCGCCTCTCTCACCATCTAATGTAGAAAGCCAAAATCGACAACCAAGATAAACAATATGTGGATATCTCTTATAGGTACTACAATCACATCGAGCGATTTACGGAACAGACATGATTTTATTCCTTAGCAAATTAAATCTCACTCTATCCGCAGAAAGAAGAGCTAGTCTCTCTATAGAGAGAAGTAAAAATTGTTGATTCGAGTTAGCTTCCCAAAGCTAGAAAGTCGTTTCAGCTAAAAGTAACGTAGTCTTGCATCTATCTCGCAGCAGAGGTAAACAAAATATTAATCCTATGGCAATTAAGGCTAATCCATTTTTTGCGGGATTTGCGTGTGGCGATCGCTAGCACAATTTAGCTTTACAAACTAGCTTTACCTAGAGACAACAACCGCTATTTGATAGCAGTTTTTTCCTAGCTGCTTTGCTCGGTACATTGCAGTATCAGCCTGCTTAATCAGACTATCAATAGTATTGCAATGCAGGGGGTAAACGCCAATTCCTACACTAGCTGTAATTGAAAGAGCTTGTTCGTTAAGCGCAAAAACCTCAGACAGAGTTGCCAAAATCTTATTTGCTACTTTTTCGGCAACGCTGACTTCTGGAATTGCAGGCAAGATAACGGTAAATTCATCACCACCCAAACGAGAAACAATATCGCTGTGACGCAAACACCCCGATAGTCTTTGGGAAACAGCAACTAACAAGCGATCGCCCCAATCATGTCCTAAAGTATCATTGACCTGTTTAAAGCCATCTAGATCGATATACAATAGCCCTACCAACAACTGATGGCTTTGCGCCCAAGCAATTGACTGGTTCAGATGTTCGAGGAATAGCTGTCGATTTGGTAAACCCGTCAGTGGGTCGTGTAAAGCCAGATGGCGGAGTCTTTGTTCGGAAAGCTGTAGCTCGGTATTATATTGGACTAAATCCGCCGTCTGACGCTTCAGCTCTTCTTCCAACTGCTTGCGTGCCGTGATATCTCGAATGACACCCACTAGATATAGATTGCCAGCCGCGTCTTGATGGAGCGATCGCTTCGTAGAAATTAAATGAGTCGTCCCGCTAACATCGCTAAATTCTTCTTCGTGTTCCATAGTCGTGCCACTATGAAAAACCAGATCGTCCTGCTGGCGAAACACTTCTGCTTCTTGAGGAGAAAAAAAATCGGCTTCCGACTTATCAATTAATTCTGCTAACGGATAACCAATCAGGCGACAGTAAGCTTCATTCAATACGATCCAACGATACTTTTTATTCTTGACAAAAATCGGATCGGGAATCGTATCAATTATCCCCTGCAAAAAATCTTTAGAGCGCTTGAACTCCTCTTGCATCTGAGCGTTGCAGGCAGTCATTAAACCGGATACAGCAAATAGCGCCAGCAAAGGTGGGACAATAGGCAACCACCAACCTTGAAGAAAAGCAAGATAAGTAATGCTAATTAAGCCTAAAGCCGCCAGTAGCACGTAAATTGTGGAATAGACGATCTGCCAACGGCAACTGAGATTTGCTGCCACCACGATCCAAGCCACTATCCACATGCTTTCCCAAAAGTCCGACCAGACGTGGATTAAGGGGCGTTCTCCTAAAGCTGCGCTGACAATTTGGCTAACAAAATTAGCGTGTAATTCTACTCCGGCAATCGGTTGAGCTGCTCCCCATAGGGGACTGGCGCTATCGGGAGTATAGAAAAAATCCTTTAAGCTAGGGGCAGTAGAACCAATAATGACAATGCGATCGCGAAATATTTCTGCTGGGACTCGATCGGCTAGTACGTCACGCATCGGCACTTGTAGAAAATTCGTGCTGGGGTGACGAAAGTTAGCGAGAATTTGATATCCACCAGCATCAGCACCAACATAACCGCCATCGTGAGGCTGAAAGCGGTGAAACACGGCTTGACCCAAATGCAACGCCTGAAAATTCTGCTCGATTAATGGGGACGCGATCGCTTCTGCTTGCAGGTACGTTAAAGCTAGCTTCAAATCAAAGCTTTCATGTAGTTTTGTAGGTGTAGACCAGTACAGCAACCCTCGCCTCACCCTACCATCAGCATCTAAGACAACATTGTTAAAACCAACGCGATCCAGTCGATCTAAAAGGGGCGATGGGGCGACACTATAGCGATCGCCCATTTGTTCGATACCAACTAAATTGGCAATGGTAGTCAAAGCTTGGCGCAATTCCTGCTGACCTGGAGGTACTGGCAAGTCGCGATAGATATCTAAACCTATAGCGCGAGGCTTGCCAACACTCACTTTTTGTAACAGTTCGGCAACTACCCTATCTGGTAAGGGCCACTGCCCGACTTGCTGTAAATCTGCCTCATCGATCGCCACAATTGCTATCCGTGCGTCTTGTGCTTCCCAAGGACGCAGGCGAAAAAACCGATCTAAAGCCGCCCACTCCAAAGGCTGTAGTAAGCCACTGAAGCGTAGCAGCAAGCAAATAGCAGCGCTAAAAATTGTAATCCAAACTCGCTGTTTACGAGATAGCAAAGGAGGGGTGAGGAGTGAGGGGTGAGGAGTGAGTGGCTAGTGGCTGGTTGCTGGTGGCTAAATTCTGAGTTTTGTTCTAGTCACTAAACACTAGTCACCAGTCACTGATAACTAACTACTGAAATGCATTGGGAAAGTTTTTGAAATTCGTCTGTCCTTTATAGCCAGAAATTTCTGCTAATTCCTTCAAAGACTTCACACCTGCATATTGTTTACCGTTAATCTCCCAAGTCGGAAAACTTTGAATCTTGGCTGCTTCGCATTCGGGTGCTAGCTTCTTGGCTTTAGGGGGAGCGCACTCAATATGGTTGATATAACTGTAAGCTTCTTTGCCAAATAGTTGCTTTTGTTCGTGACAGTGGGGACACCACCAAGCGATGTATTCTTTAGCTCCAATTTCTTTGAGATGTTTTGCCAGTGCGATTTCTGATTCTCCAGAAGTCGTTGTAATCTGCCAACCAACTCCCGGAATCGGATCTCCAGCAGGCTCTAGCTGTACTTGTTGTGCAGTAGTAGTATTATTTGGTTTTTCTACGTCCGCATAAACGGCAAGCGTACCAATTAGCGTGACCATTCCTACTATCAATGCTGTAAATAATATTTGCCCTACGTCTTCCCAGGAGCGACCTAATAGTGTCAGGGTGAGCATACTAACCGAGAAGAGCGCCGAGGCAATACAGTACAAGCAAAAGGCGTTGATTTTAGCAAATAGCACGTACATCAAGTAGCCGCTAAAAACGGACATGGCGATCGCCCCTGCTAATAGCAGCATCCACGTCACATTCTCCAACTGAGAGCGGAGTGCTTTGTTTTGGTTTGGATTGACTGCTAGGGGAGTCAGGGCAAACACGACCATGCTCGCATAAGCCAAGCAACCGAATAAAGCCAAAGGTAAACCAAATACAGTTGCCCAAGGACTTGAAAGGACATCAGCGCAGCTGGAACTTGCTTCAGCGCCCGCGCTAGCAAGACATCCAGGCGTGCGTCCCATCAACTTTTCTATAGTTAAGTATCCCGTGACCAGCGCTCCTACTCCGGCGATCGCAGCGATCGCGGGGCGAGACCAGCGATGAATCCAAGGTGTAGAACGTCGGCGTATCATAAACAAATGACAAATGATAATTAATAAATGACGACTAATTATTAGCTTTGTCAATCATAACGGAACCTTTTTACGACCCTTAGGCAATATCACAACTCCGTTACATACTCTAGGGATAAGGGAGAGAAGAGAGCTGAGGCAGCGATCGGGAGCTGAGGAGGCTGAGGAAGAAAGAAATTTAAAATCTTTACACCCCACACCCTACATCCCACACCCTACATCCCACACCCCACTTACTACTAGCCACCAGCCACTAGCCACTAGCCACTCACTCTTCCGACTCCCGACTCCCGACTCCCGACTCCCTTCAAACTAGCTACCTTTGTAAAACTGCGACGTGCGGCTTCGACAAACTGGCTGACGCGAATCGGATCGACTGGCTGTTCGCGTCGTCCGTGACGTTTGAGAGAACTAGAAACAATCACTCCATCTGCGGCTGGCATTAAAGTAGAAATATTTTCCCAATCCGCACCGCTGCCAATAAAAACTGGCGTACCGTTGGCTGCTGCTGTCGCCAGTTCTAGGTCTTCTAAGTTGGGCGGGTTGCCCGTTGCCCAACCAGATAGAATCACTGCGTCGGCTAGTCCCCGCTCGATCGTGTCTTGTACGGCATTGGTTAAATTGGTAGAACTGAGAGGACGAGCGTGCTTTACCAATACGTCTGCAAAGATTTTGACATTGCTACCAAGTTCTCGCCGATAGCGCAAAAGGCTGTGGGCTTGTCCTTCAATAATGCCTTGATCTGTTGCCATTACGCCTGTCAAGACGTTAACGCGAATGAATTGTGCCTGCACGCAACTAGCGATCGCCATTCCACTATGAGCGTCGTTTCGCAATACGTTCAGTCCGATCGGTAGAGTCACTAGCTGTTTGAGCCGCTGTACGATCAGTGTCATGGCGCTGACGACTGCTGGATCGACTCGCTCTTTAACGAAAGGTGCGTCAAAAAAATTTTCGACAATAATTCCATCTACTCCACCAGAAGCTAAAGCTGTAGCTTCCTGTTCTGCCCTGTCAATGACAGCAGCTAAACTTCCACCCCAGCGAGCAGATGTAGGCAGGGGTAATAAATGTACGACTCCAATGATAGGGCGATCGGTTTTAAATGTCTGATTCAGATCCACGTCTTTACAATACTTCGGACGCACTTATTTAGAAGTAGGCTAAGACAAATCATAACTTCTTTCAGTTATCAGTTATCAGCGAAAGCGTGAAAGCGTGACTAGAACAGAACTCAGAATCCAGCCACCAGCCACCAGCCACCAGCCACTCAATATAATTTTTGTAAAATATTGTAAATTTTCATTCATTACGCTACTATATAGATTGCATAGGTTGAGCGATTGCATTGACCGCATCCGGTGAGCAGAGAGCCATAGGGGTGTAGCATCAAACGGGGAAACCGTTTTGGAAGCGATCGCTACAATAGAACGACTGAAAAACCCTGTCTCTACTTACACTTAAATTGACTTCATGGGCAAAAAGCCAACAATTGCATTTTCTCATCTAGGCTGCGAGAAAAACCGAATAGATACGGAACACACGATCGGACTCCTCGTTCAAGCTGGATACGAGGTCGATAACGACGAAGAACTAGCCGATTATGTTGTCGTCAATACCTGTAGCTTTATTCAAGCAGCGCGTCAAGAATCGGTTCGTACTATAGTCGAGCTAGCAGAAGCAAATAAAAAAATCGTCATTATGGGCTGCATGGCGCAGCACTTTCAGGAACAACTGCTAGAAGAGATCCCGGAAGCGGTAGCCGCGATCGGTACGGGAGACTATCACCAGATTGTAAACGTAATTGAGCGGGTAGAAAAGGGAGAAAAAGTAAAGCTTGTCTCGCCCGAACCAACATATATCGCTGACGAAACTACACCTCGATATCGCACGACGACAGAAGGAGTAGCATACCTGCGGGTAGCGGAAGGATGCGATTACCGTTGCGCTTTTTGCATTATTCCTCACTTACGGGGAAATCAAAGATCGCGCTCGATTGAATCGATTGTGACAGAAGCAAAGCAACTCGCCGCTCAAGGGGTACAGGAAATTATCTTGATTTCCCAAATTACCACTAATTATGGTGTAGACTTGTACGGCGAACCAAAATTAGCAGAACTGTTAGTTGCTTTAGGTAAAGTCGATGTTCCTTGGATTCGGATGCATTATGCTTATCCAACAGGGTTGACACCGAAAGTCATCGAGGCAATTCGAGCCACGCCAAATGTCTTACCGTATTTAGACCTACCCTTACAACACTCCCATCCTGAAATTCTCCGTGCGATGAACCGCCCTTGGCAAGGTCGGGTCAATGACAGTATTATCGAACGGATTAAAACGGCAATCCCAGAGGCAGTTGTACGGACAACATTTATAGTAGGATTTCCTGGCGAGACAGACGCGCACTTCGAGCATCTGATGCAGTTTGTCGAACGCCACGAATTTGACCATGTGGGTGTGTTTACATTTTCTCCAGAAGAGGAAACGCCAGCTTACAGCCTGCCGAATCAAATTCCTCAAGAAATTATGGATGCAAGACGGGATGCATTAATGGCACTCCAGCAACCGATTTCTTGGCGGCGGAATCAGGCGCAAGAAGGCAAAGTTGTGGATGTTTTAATCGAGCAAGAAAATCCTGAAACTGGAGAATATATCGGACGTTCAGCTCGGTTTTCACCAGAAGTAGATGGTTTAGTCTACGTCAAAGGTGTAGCTAGGTTAGGTTCAATCGTGCCAGTCAAAATTACCGAGGCTGAGCCATACGATCTCAAGGGTGAGGTTGTGAGTAGCTAATAGCGGATAGCTATCGATCGATAACAATCGATAACAAAAGTAGAAAAAACAGAGTAGTTTAGGAGCTTAAATGAATTTATCCTTTGAAAGCTTAGGTCTTTCAGAAAGCCGTATTCAACAATTAGAAAAAATTGGATTCACTACACCAACCAATATACAAGTACAGGCAATCCCCCAATTATTAGCAGGGCGCGATGTCGTTGGCAAATCTCAAACAGGTACGGGGAAAACAGCCGCGTTTTCTTTGCCAATTCTAGAGCAAATCGATCCGCAAAATAAGGCAATACAAGCGCTAATTCTCACTCCTACAAGGGAATTAGCCGTTCAAGTCTGCCAAGCCATGAAAAGCTTTGTAGATCGAAACGAAAGCCGCATTCTAGCTATCTATGGCGGACAATCAATTGAACGCCAAATTCAGCAGCTCAATCGCGGCGTACAAATTGTTGTTGGCACGCCAGGACGAGTGATTGACTTACTCGATCGCGGTAATCTTAAGCTAGACAAAGTGAAATTTGTCGTACTTGATGAAGCCGATGAAATGCTGAGCATGGGCTTTATCGACGATGTGATAAAAATTCTTGCCTCCGCACCAAAAGAGCGACAAACAGCTTTGTTTTCGGCAACAATGCCAAGCGCAATTCAGATGATAGTTGGGAAGTTTTTGCACTCGCCCGTCACAGTTGCGGTAGAACAGCCAAAAGCCGCTCCTACTAAAATTAGCCAAGTCGCTTATCTCGTACCGCGTCATTGGACAAAAGCAAGAGCATTGCAGCCAATTTTGGAATTAGAAGACCCAGAATCGGCAATCATATTTGTCAAAACTCGCAAAACAGCAGCAGATCTCACCAGTCAACTGCAAGCATCAGGTTATAGCGCCGACGAATATCACGGCGATTTAACCCAACAAGCACGGGAGCGCCTACTATCGCGGTTCCGCAACAAGCAAGTACGGTGGGTGATTGCAACAGACATCGCCGCGCGCGGTTTAGACGTAGATCATTTAACTCACGTGATTAACTACGATTTACCTGACAGCGTAGAAACTTACGTTCATCGGATCGGACGCACAGGTAGAGCCGGAAAAGAAGGCACGGCAATTTCCCTCATCCAACCGTTCGATCGCCGCAAACAGCAGCAGATTGAACGTCACGTTCGCCAAAGCTTGAAAGTTAGCTACGTCCCCACCAAAACGCAAATCGAAGCGCGGCAAATTGAAAAACTGCAAGAACAACTGCGGGAAGTTCTCTCTGGGGAAAGGTTAGCCTCCTTCTTACCAATCGTGCGCGAACTGGGCGAAGAATACGACGCACACGCGATCGCCGCAGCTGCTTTACAAATGGCTTATGACAAAACCCGTCCAGCGTGGCTCGACTCCGCTGAAGACGACATAGCAGACGAAAAGCGCTCCACTCCCAAGCCTCGCTTAGCCAAACGCGATCGCAACGGAGAAAAAGAGTTTTCCAGCTCAGAAAAGCGCCCAGTTGCTAAACCCAAACTGCGCACGGCACGGGAAAACTAGAGCATAGGGTTTTTAAAGATAAGAGAGACAAGGAGGACAAGGGGGACAAGAGAGCTGAGGGAGCTGAGGGAGCAAGATAATTCAAAATTCCCCACACCCCACACCCTCTTTACGACTCCCGACTCCCTAATAAAGCCAAGGACGAGTCACTTGCTCTAATTGAGTTATTTCTTCGTCCGTCATTTGCCAGCCGAGAGCGCCAGCGTTTTGCTGGACTTGGTTGGCATTTTTTGCACCTGCGATCGCCACTATGTTACCTTGAGCAATTAACCAATTGAGGGCGACTTGAGCGGGGGTGCGTCCGTGGCGATCGCCAATTTTTTTCAAGATTGAAATCACTGGCTCGATTTTCTGCAAACCTTCTTTGCTAAAACGAGGATCGATCCGGCGTGCGCCTGTGGGCTCGGTACTACTAGCCGTGTATTTTCCAGTTAACAAGCCTTGTGCTAGGGGGCTATAAG
This sequence comes from Scytonema millei VB511283, assembly GCF_000817735.3. Classification (NCBI taxonomy): domain Bacteria; kingdom Bacillati; phylum Cyanobacteriota; class Cyanophyceae; order Nostocales; family Scytonemataceae; genus Scytonema; species Scytonema millei. Next base: position 324,151 of record NZ_JTJC03000004.1, read on the forward strand.
CCAAGATGGTTACGCCTAGCTTTCGTGCCGTGTCGAGAATGCCGTTCGTTTCAATTTGCCGCGTTAAAAGCGAGTAGCGGACTTGATTGCTAGCAAGCTTGACTCCACGAGTTGCCAAAATTTTGTATGCTTGCTGCATTTGTTCTGCGGAATAGTTGCTGACTCCTACTGCCTCAATTCTGCCTCGTTGCACTTCATCAGCAAGGGCATTCATTAGTGTTTCTTGACTCATGAAAAAGCTGAAAGACCAATGGACTTGGTAGAGGCTGACTCGCTCTAAACCCAGACGCTTGAGGCTTTCTGTCAGCGCATCAGAGACAGATTGAGCTGTAAACCGCCAAGGCGCGGGACCGAATTTCGTCGCAATCTGAATGGGGCGATCGCTTGTTTGCATGAACTGCCCCAAATACTTTTCTGATGTACCAAACCCGTAGACTTCTGCCGTGTCAAAAAATGTCGTACCTGCTTCTAGTGCGGCTTGGAAGGCTACTTGTAGCTGCTTGGCATCCTCCTCATCGCTACCGTAGTTCCAAAATAGTTTATCGCCCCACGCCCACGTTCCAATGCATAAGGGACAAACAGCAGCGCCATCCTGACCTAATTTGATAGTTTCCAATTTTATCGCACCTATTTACACTTCTTTACACTCTCTCAGTGTAGCGTTGCAGTTATCAGTTATCAGTTATCAGTTGTCAGTTGTCAGTTGTCAGTTGTCAGCTGTTAGTGTAGCGGTGCTATGTGTATCGTCTCGACAAAACGATCCGGTGACCAGTTGGTTTATAGTGATTTATTTCAGCGACAATTTCTGACTATTCTAGAAGTGGTTGTTTCAAGTCGGAATGAATTCCCTATCTTCTATATGAAACCTTGGTAGCAACTCACCGATAACTAATAACTGATAACTGATAACTGATTAAATATGGCAAAAAGTAATTTATCTGAGCGAGAGTTGCCGCCTAAAGTCAGCATCTTGACAATGTTTCGGTTGGGCTTATTTCAAATGGGGCTGGGGATGATGTCTGTCCTCACCTTGGGAGTCCTTAACCGGATTGCAATTAAAGAACTAGCAATTCCGGCTACCTTAGCAGCAGGGACGATCGCCATGCATCAATTTGTGGCTCCCTCGCGCCTGTGGTTCGGGCAAATGTCCGATGCTAAGAAAATTTGGAGCAATCACCGCACGGGTTACATTTGGATCGGTGCGGCATTATTTGCGATCGCTGCCTTTCTTGCAGTCCAAGTTATGTGGCAACTTGGCAGCAGTATATACAACCAAGGCTGGAGTTTCGTTACCTATGGTTGGATAGCGTTATTGGCAGGAATCTTTGCTTTGTACGGGTTGGCACTTAGTTCTAGTTCTACCCCATTTGCCGCTTTGCTCGTCGATGTTTCCGATGAAGACGATCGCTCTAAGCTAGTAGGTGTTGTTTGGTCGATGCTCATGGTAGGAATTGTGATTGGGGCAATTATCAGCTCCAAACTTCTGCCAGCTGCAACCACTTGTCAAGAGTCAGCTGTAGGAACAGTATCGCTTTACAGTCAACCCGCTCAACTTGCTGCCCTACAAAGCTCGATTAACCGCTTATTTTTCATTTTGCCAGCAGTTGTCACTGGGTTAGCTCTACTATCAACGTTTGGTGTAGAAAAAAAGTATTCTCGTTACACATCGCGATCGCTAGTAGCAGACAGAGAAGACCAAATTACCATATCTAGGGCGCTGAAAGTCTTAACCGCCAGCCGTCAAACGGGTTTATTCTTCACCTTTCTCCTCGCCATGACTTTAAGTTTATTCATGCAAGAGGCAGTAATGGAACCTTACGGCGGGGAAGTCTTCGGAATGTGCGTTTCGGAAACTACGAGACTGAATGCTTTTTGGGGTACGGGTACGCTACTGGGGATTGGTAGCACGGGCTTTTTAATCGTGCCACGTATTGGCAAGCAAAAAACGACTCAAATCGGCTGTATCCTAGTTGCCCTTAGTGTGGGACTCGTCATTGCATCGGGTTTTACTGCTAATCGCCAAGTTTTGCAGGGAGCATTAGTACTATTTGGCTTGGCTTCTGGCGTGACGACCACGGGTGCATTAAGTTTAATGCTAGACTTTACGGCAGCAGAAACAGCAGGGACATTTATTGGCGCGTGGGGGCTGGCGCAGGCATTAGCGCGGGCAACGGCAACAGTCAGTGGAGGGGCAATATTAGACGTAGGCAAACAGCTATTTTCAGCCCCAGTGCTAGCTTATGGTTTGGTATTTACCATTCAAGCGTTGTTAATGGTGTTAGCAATTTGGTTACTCAGTCGCGTAGATATAGTTGAATTTCGCAGCAACGCCAAAAAAGCGATCGCTTCAGTTTTTGAAAGCGAATTAGATTGATAATGGGTAATGGGTAGTTGGTAGTTGGTAGTTGGGAGGAGCGAGGAGTGAGCCTTCTATTTGTTTCCCCTTTGTCCCCCTTGTCACCCTTGTCTCCCTTATCTCCCTTGTCCCCACACCCTACACCCCGCACCCCACACCCTCATTCATGACTGACTTTTGGACGACAATTCTCGATTTTGCCGCTACCACCTCCCAGAGGGTAGGGGCGCAACTGATGCAGGATTTTGGGCAGGTACAAGCCTCTCAGAAAGCTGATGGTAGCCTCGTTACCCAAGCAGATAAATGGGCAGATCGAGAAATTCAGGATGCGATCGCCTCCAACTTCAACGGCTATGGTATTTTGAGCGAAGAGGGAGAGACAATTTTTCCCGAGGCTGAATGGTGCTGGGTTATCGATCCGCTGGATGGGACGACAAATTTTACGCGGGGAATTCCCATCTGGGGTATTTCTTTAGGACTGCTGTACCGAGGTACGCCTGTTTTTGGCTACGTCCACTTACCACCGCTAGGACAAAGTTTTCACGGCTTTTGGGCAGGAGATTCAGGGCTAGCAACACCTACAGGCGCATTTCTCAACCATCATCCGATCCATGTGAGTAAGGATGCGGCTAGCAAAAATCACTTTTTCAATCTTTGTTCCCGCAGTACATCTGTCATGCAACCTGGTTTTCCCTGCAAAATTAGGATGCTGGGGGTTGCCAGTTACAACTTTCTCACCGTTGCTGCGGGGGCTGTGCTGGGTGGTGTGGAGGCGACACCGAAAATTTGGGATTTGGCAGGGGCTTGGGTAATTTTACATGCAGCTGGGGGAACTTGGGTAGAGCTGCGATCGCAATCTATTTTTCCTTTATTACCTGGGAAAGATTACAGCAATATCTCTTTCCCCTCTCTTGTCGTCAGTCGTCGCGAACTGACTTCTGTATTTCAACCCTTCTTAGAATCTTTAAAATAGCAGCACTAATTCACTACAGATAACGTGAAATCTTTAAAAAAACACTCCGTCAAACTACGGATGAAGCGCTAAGATGTACCAGAAGCCGTACATTACTTAACACATGCACGTTCATCCGTCTGCCAGCAATTCAACTATACGTAGTCTGCGCCAATTCTTAGTTAAAAGTGCGCCATACATTGTTATTGCTAGCATTCTTCTTGTGGTTGTTGCCACTCTTTTTCCTTTCAATTTTTCTAGGGATGAAGGTGGCTCTCTGAGATATTTTCTTAGCAATTTCAAACATTCTAGTCATTTAGGCGATAAGATTAAGAATATCTTTTTATTTATTCCATTTGGCTTTGGTATCACCTGTTTTTTGCAAGCAAAAAAGCTCAATTTATTATTCAAATTAATTTTAGTTGTCGTTCTTAGTTTTAGTTTATCTTTTGCTGTAGAAACGCTTCAAATCTTCTTACCTTCTAGAGAGACTTCACCTGCCGATCTCTTGACTAATAGCTTAGGTGGATTTATCGGGTTTTTATGTTTTTACATCTGGAAATTTAAGATTGTTAACTATATTTTAAATTTGGTAGAAAACAACAAAAATCAGTTTAGTTTACCAATAGTAGTAGTTGCTTTTTTAGGTTACTTAGCTACATCAATCCTATTTACAGTTCCATTGCAATCCGCCAATAACTTAAGTACTTGGGATTTAAATTATCCTCTCATATTAGGCAACGAACGTACAGGCGAACGTCCTTGGGAAGGATTTATTTCAGAAGTGGCTTTCGCAGATAAAGCGTTTTCTTCAGCAGAAATAGAGCGCGTGTTTGCCAGCCAAAACTGGTGGAATAATGTAGATACGCCTTTGTTAGGACACTATCAGTTAGATAGACAAAATTACAGCGATCGCACGGGAACTTTACCCGACTTGAGTTGGCGAGGGCAACTGCCAGAAATAACGGACGATCGAGGAGTCTTTCTAAGCGATCGCCATTGGCTGCAATCAAATTCTCCTGTAAATCTACTGAATCAAAGATTACAAGCAAGCTCCAAGTTTACAATCATAACAACAATTGCAACTAATAATTTTCAACAAAAAGGACCAGCTAGAATCGTCTCTATTTCAGAAAGTCATGGTAGGCGCAATTTTACTTTAGGACAACAAGGTAATCATTTGAATCTGCGACTGCGAACACCAATTAACGGTGTTAATGCTCAATATTTAGATACGAACGTTTATAACGTTTTTACAGATAATCGACTCCACAAGCTAGTCATCACATATGCTAATTCAGGGTTGCACGTCTATGTAGACAAACTCCAAAATAGACATGATATTAACCTTCTAGAAATCTTACCAAAAGAAGATCGAATTCTTTACTATGGCTTGACCTTCATTCCTTTAGGAGCGCTATTAGCAGTTGTCATTACTTTAGCAAAAAAACAATTCATTCGTTATATATTATTTTATGCTGGTGTATTGTTGCCAACTCTTATCGTAGAAATAATATTAGCAACGAGTAGTGGTAGAAGTTTTGAAATCGCTAATATTCTACTCGGACTATTAATGACAGCTTCTACAACCCTAATTTTGAAATTACAAATACCTTTTTGGTTGAGAAATAAAGTATTAAATTACGCTAATCATAAAAACTTCTAGTAGGATGGGCAACGCCCACCTTATATTTAAATCTCACTGAGACAAATAAAAGCTACTGCCAAATATAATCTGCTATTGGTTGAGAAGAATTAGTATCAGTATTTTTAGGAAGACTTAACAACACAGAAACCTGTGAGAATTGCCGATGCATTCTTCTAGCTACGCGGCTAGGAATGCCATAACCATAAATAATATGTCCTTGCCCAGCAATCACGACAACTTGATGACTAGGATTAGCTTTGACAAACTTAGCAACTTCTGCTGCCATAGTCTCATCCCATAAAACCTGAGCGAGAAAAAAGCGATCGAAACCGCTACTATTACCACGATTAGAATGTTGATGCTGTTCAAAAGTTTTTGCCAACATCTGACGGTAAGCAGCATTATCAGTCCGAATTTCTGAAGCAGGAGGAATAATTTTTCGCTGCTGAGGTGTGAGACTATCTAAACCTTCTTTTGCCACTTGACGAGTAATTTCAGAAGGAGTGTTCGCAGCTAAAACCGACAATTGCTTCTCTTTCGCAAATCTGAGTATAGGCGCATAAGATTCCCAAGAATATCCCCATCTTTGCTCGTATTCAGTTTGTTCTAGCAACTCTTTTTCAGTCAACTTACCAGCTAAATAGCTATCGATCGCATCTTGGTACGGTATTTGAAACATCTCCATCGCGATCGCAACTTGAGGATTTCTTTTTTGTAACTCTTGAATTATTTTTAACTGAATTTTACGATCGCGATCGCGATCGTGAGTTTCTCCTAAATACACTACATCCACCTCGATCAGTTCTTGAATAGTCTGTGAAGGAGTTATAACAATATCTTCTGCTTTACAGTTACTATTATTTAAGTTCTGGGAGATCGAAGCAGGAAACATATCTAGCTTTTCTGTTCTAACAAATTGCGGACGACAATTGTTAGTAGCTTCTTGAGCATGGATAAACTGAGTCCAAATAGCAACAAGACCAAAAACACCAACTAAGCAATAAAATAATCGTCGCCATTGCTGCTTTTTCATTAGCCATTTCATCTGCTGCAATGTATCCTCAATTAGTGATAGAACTGCGATCGCTTGCCATCTTATTTATCCTAAATGAATCTCAGCTCGTCCGAGAAAATTATGAGAGGCTTGTATTCACGCCTTCAGCCTGTTAACCTTACACGTTAAAACTAGAATAATCAAAACTAGAATAGTCTCCAGCCCCTAGCCGCGTATGAAAGGACTCTGGCTCGAAAACAACCAATTGCAACTGCGCGCAGATCTCCCCACTCCCGAACCTTCCCCAGGAGAAGCCTTAGTGCGCGTCCTACGCGCGGGTATTTGTAACACGGACTTAGAACTGATCCGAGGCTACTATCCCTACACGGGGATTTTGGGTCACGAATTTGTTGGCGTAGTCGAACAAGGACCCCCTCACCTAGTTAACCAAAGGGTTGTAGGAGAAATCAATGCTACCTGCGGTCAATGTCGGTTCTGTCGCAACGGACAGCCAACCCACTGCGAAAACCGCACCGTGCTGGGAATCGTCAACCGTGATGGAGCCTTCGCCGACTATCTCACTTTACCAGCCACAAACCTACACCCCGTCCCGGACAACGTTTCAACAGAAGCTGCTACGTTTACCGAACCTATCGCCGCAGCACTAGAAATTCAGCAGCAGGTGCAAATCCGGGCAGCAGATCGCGTGTTAGTAGTGGGAGATGGTAAATTAGGGCAGCTAGTCGCCCAAACCTTAGCCTTAACTGGTTGCGATTTATTAGCTGTAGGCAGACATCAGGAAAAACTGGCTAATTTAGAAGCGCGAGGGATTAAAACAGGCTTAGCCGAAACCGTAACCGACAGATCTTTCGATCTTTCCGTCGAGTGTACGGGCAATCCAGCCGGATTTGCGATCGCCCGTCGTGCGTTGCGTCCTCGCGGTACGCTAGTACTCAAAAGCACCTATGCAGGTAACTTAAGTTTTGATGCTTCCGCTTTGGTTGTAGACGAGATTACCCTCATCGGTTCCCGTTGCGGACCTTTTCCCGCCGCCCTAAATTTACTCGCCACTCAAAAAGTAGACGTTCAACCACTAATTCACGCTCGTTATCCGCTCAGTCAAGGTTTAGCTGCCTTTGAACGCGCTCAAACACGCGGTGTGATGAAGGTCTTGTTAGAAATGGATCGAGATTGAGCTAATTTAGTACAGCAAGGGATTGGTTTTCGCTTGGTAATCCATGCAAGTAATTGCTGCCTCGGTATTAGCAATCGTAGGTTGTACCGTACATTTCAGTCGATAATCTCCTGTAAAAAATTGACAATTCGTACAGGGAATTTGGTGCAATTTTTGACTGGTAGCTACACTGTCTCGCACAGCGCTATAGAGACTCCAAACGATTAGAGCCACAATTGCCCAAGCACTAACAAAGCAAACCGGAACTAAAATTGGTTGGATAGCTTGAATGACAAAATAAATGAATTGCAACACGAAAACTCCAAAAAGCAAAAAAACTAAGAACGTAAGTTACGAGTATTTGTCTGTTTGATGACTTGTAGAAATTCTACAAAAAACCGCTTGAATTCACACTCCTCCCTATGTTGGGTTTATCTGGCAATTAAGTAGTGTTCGACACAAAGTTGTCAGCTATCAGTTGTCAGTTATCAGTTATCAGTTATCAGCAGGAGTCAGGAGCCAGGAGTCAGGAGTTAGGAGAAAAGAATATAAATACAATTTCTTTCACGCACCACGCACCACGCACCACTCACCACCCAACTACCAATGACCAACTTAACGTAAAACTACTGAGACATTAGGCATGGCTTCACAAATAAAACAAATTCCTCAGTAAAAATGCGCTTGGAGCGATCGCGACGGAAAGGATAACTTGTGTCCAGTTGCGTTCCTTTATACCAACGATAGTCACTTTAGGGGATTGCCTGGGAAACGGGAACGATTGTTTCTCCTTTCCCCTTTCCCTTTAATTACTGACTTGCTCTCTCTATGAAAAACTTAGGCTCTCCTGATAGGTATGAGACGAGCCGCGCTACCCAGAACGGCATCCCCTGGTACATTAATAGCAGACACCAGTAGAGCCTATACTAAACTATGTCTCATGACGAACATCCCGAGCATTTACATCTTTTAGAGGCGGGATGGGATGGCTTTCATTTCATCTATGAGTTAGAACCTGCTGATGAAATGCCTGCGAGTTACATGAGTCAGCATTTGGTGATTATTGCTCTAGACAATTTTCGGGCAAGCTTCGATTTCAATGGCAGCTGGCGACATATAGATTACGCTCAAGGCGATATTGGCATTTTTCCAGCCAGCCAACTGTTCCCCAGAACGCAAGTGGATCGCGAAGTCCCCATCTTAGATCTATTTCTCGATCCTGCCACCCTATGCCTTAGTGTCGATAAATCGTTCGATGGAAATTGTATCGAACTCATGCCTCAGTTGCAATTACGCGATCCGTTGATTCAGCAGATAGGGTTAGCGTTGAAAGCTGAGTTGACAGTGGGAGGTGCAGAGAGTCGGTTATATGCAGAGTCAATGGTAACGGCGCTTGCGGCTCACTTACTGCGTCGCTACACTTCTCGCCAGCAGCCAGTGAGAGATTATCGAGGCGGATTGCCCAAGTATAAACAAGATCGAGCGATCGCCTATATTTATGAAAATTTAGATCGGAACATCACTTTGGCAGAACTGAGTCATGTCGTCAACATGAGTCCCCATTATTTTGCAACTTTGTTCAAACAATCGATCGGGCTATCACCACATCAATACATCACGAAATGCCGGATTGAGACAGCAAAGCATCTACTCGCCAAGCAGGAACTCACAATTGTAGAAATTTCTCAGCAAGTGGGGTTCCAAAATCAAAGTCACTTCACGAGAATATTTCGCCAACACGTCAAGACTACGCCAAAAATTTATCGAGACAAGCGAAAATAAGTCAAAAGTTAAAAATTAAAAGTTAAAAAGCTCTTTATACCAATTCTGTTTATCTTCGCCATAAACTGAGCGTCGTAGCCCTCCTTTTTAAGAGAGTGGAAAGCCCTGCGCGGATTGCCATCACCTTGTTTATCTTTGCAATCAACTGAGCGTCGTAGCCCTCCTTTTTAAGGGGGGTTGGGGGGATCTTCACACAAAGTAGTCAGAAAGAATTGGTATTACGGGGAAAGTTTTTGGAAGAATAGAACATTTTTCGGAATAATCGGCAAGACAGCACCTAAAGGCGATCGCTAAATTAACTACCAATTGGTATCCTCAGTTGGAGTTGTAAACTATGACAGACGCTCAGCTCCCATCATTACAAAAATGGGGTATTGTCGGTTGGTCGGCGCTAGCAGTTGGCACGATGGTTGCTACCATTTGGCTAGTTAATGGAATAGACGAACAAGGAATGCGGATGGCAATTAGAGCCACTGCTCGTACTTCGTGTATTCTGTTTCTGTGTGCTTTTGTCGCTTCGGCACTACGTCGAATGCGATCTACCCCTCTTTCGGTTTGGCTGCTGAAAAATCGTCGTTATTTTGGGGTATCAATGGCAGTTTCCCATACCTATCACGCGATCGCAATTTTTGGCTTATGGTATGTCACTGCTGGAGCTGCGCCTAAGTTCGAGTCTTTCACAACGCTCGCCATACTAGGCTATATCTTTCTGATTGCCATGACAATAACATCCTTCGATCGCCCAGCTGCTTTGTTGGGACAGAGAGGGTGGAAAATCTTACATACTACAGGGATGCACTTTTTCTGGCTGGCTTTTACGGTAGAATTCAGCTTCAAAATTGCCAATTCACCGCCGATCTATTTCCCCTTTGTTGTCTTGTTAGTCGGGGCTATGGTGCTGCGTTTAGTGACTCCTAGAAGGCAAAGAAAGTTAGCTAGCTAATTTTTCGCCTTCTGCTGCCAATCTGAGGAACAACCAGGCTAATGGCTTTATCTCAGTGGCACTACCAATAGATGATGGGATCGAGTATTCTGTCAAACTGTAAAGTTAATACATGTCTCAACTGCAACGAATCGTCATTGCTCCCGCACAACTGCAACAGCAGCAAATTACCCTCACATCGCAGCAACAGCATTATCTCATGCGAGTCTTGCGGCTGCGTCAGGGCGATCGCTTTATTGCGATGGATGGGAAAGGTCAATGGTGGCTAGCGGTATTAGCAGAGACAACAGCACAAATTTTAGAACAAATGCAGGTGCAAACTGAGTTACCTGTAGAAATAACTCTGATGGTGGCGCTACCCAAGGGAAATGGATTTGATGAAGTGGTACGCGCTTGTACTGAGTTAGGAGTCAATTGTTTTGCTCCAGTAACCAGCGATCGCACTTTACTCCATCCCAGCCCGCAAAAACTAGAGCGTTGGCGGCGAATTGCAGCCGAGGCGGCGGAACAATCGGAACGTCAAATCGTACCGACGATTTTAGATCCCGTCCCCTTTAACAAGGGATTGTTGTCTGTGACAGGCGATCGCAAGTATATCTGTGTAGCACGGGGTAATGCTCCTCATTTGATCGCAAGTTTGCAATCGATCCCCCCTAGCCCCCCTTATCAAGGAGGGTTGGAGGGATCTATCGTCATTGCCACAGGTGCAGAAGGCGGTTGGACGACAAACGAAGTCGAAAATGCGATCGCCTCAGAATTTCAACCTGTCTCGCTGGGTAAACGAATTTTACGCGCAGTCACCGCTCCCATTGTCGCCGTATCGCAAATATCTGCGATTGTAGAGATAAGCAAAAACTCTGAAAACCCTGGGCTTGTACCCTAAATTTTGACTTTTGACTTTTGACTTTTGACTTTCTTACGAACTCTCTTTCTCACCGCGATCGCGAATATATTCTGCCAAGAAAGCAACAAATCCAGAAACAATCATTAGAATGACGCTCAAAGCATTAATATCGGGTTTGACTCCCGTGCGGATGCGACTGAAAATTTCCATCGGTAAAGTATTGATGCCGCTTCCAGATGTAAAACTAGAGATGAGAAAATCATCTAGGCTGAGAACGAAAGCCAGCAAACAACCAGCGACAATTCCAGGCATTAACTGCGGTAACAAAACCTTGACAAAAGCTTGCAATGGTGTAGCGCCGAGGTCAAGTGCGGCTTCTTCTAAATGGGGGTCTAACTTTGCTAGTCGCGCCGCCACCACAATTCCCACATAGGCAAGGCAAAAGACAATATGAGCGGCTACAATCGTCCACAAGCTTAACGAAATGGCAAATGTAGCCAGAAAGACGAGGGTAGCTACGGCGATCGCAATATCGGGAATAATCATTGGTAAGTATGAAATCCCGCGATAGATCGTCTTCCCAGGAAATCTATATCGTCCTAAACCTACTGCCATCAGGGTTCCCAAAACAGCCGAAATGACGACAGCAAATACAGCCACAATCAGACTATTTTGTAGTGCTGCCAGGATGCGACTATCTTGAAACAACTGTTGATACCATTTGAGCGTGAACCCTTGCCAGCCAGCACTGTAGGGAGAAGTATTGAAACTATAGAAAGCGAGAACGAAGATCGGCAGGTACATGAATAGATACATCAGTACCGAAAACATGGTTTGCCAAGTAAAACTACGAGCTTTGGTTTTGGGATGTTTCACGCAGTTCCTCTTCTACCCTTAAGTTAATTTAGTATAAACAGGCAAAAGGTAGAAAGGCTCGATTTCTTCACTTATCGCCACTGCCGCTTAATATACAATTAATCGCATTTTGCAACTTATCTCTGAATGCTTGTGCTGCTTGATATGCTGCAACTCTTTCGCGACGCGAGGTACGATCTTTCAAATCTACTCGATATACAGGTTGAACAAAGTAACGCAAACGCGATCGCATTGCCCATACTCCCATAGAAGGAAATAATGCGAATAAAGGCATTAAAGGCGATAGAGGTAAGAAAGGTAAGCCCAATATCTTTCCAATGTGTTGCAAATTCAAATTAATGGCAAATGGATGCAAAAATTCATTGCCAAGACAAATAACTGGCAAAATTGGGATTTGGTGGCGATCGCTCAAACGAATAAAACTCGGATCGAAACTTGCCAATTGATACCTTTGCTGCCAGCCTTTACTAGGTCCCCGCAGTCCTTCCGGTGCGTACAATAATACAGTTTTTTGGGCGATCGCGGTCTCAAATTCCTCTTTTTCTGCCCTTACGCCGCCTAAAACTTGCGACCATCCAGGGGGTAGCCACCAAATCATCCAAGGGTGATCGAATAAGGAGACTCCAGCTAATGGTTTAACATTCCATTCCCTTACCGTACTTAATAAATAAGCCAAAACGATAAAATCCCAGGGAAAAGACATTCCAGCATGGTTCATCGCCACAATCATCGATTCTGATTCCGGCAAGTTTTCGATTTGCCTCAGTTCGCCACGGTAGTAATATTTGGCAATTGGCGCTAAGACTTCATTCCGAAAAGCTTGTTGATAGTTGCGATCGAATTGCACTGCTGGTTGACGCGGAAATCGACAACCCAAGCGTAACCACCGCAGTAACAAGGCAATATAAAATCCGCCTGGAAGTAGAAATAATCCATACTCTAACCAATTCCAACCATCAGGATCGGCGTGATAGTGTTGCCAGTGACGATTAAATAGGATCAGCCAGCCGGGAGGATACCAAAGGCAAAACCGATCGAACCAGGTAAACTTATAGCCACTCACGTTTTTGTTACTGCCAAAAACCACCCTACCTCATCCTAAATCATTCCCACATTACACCTGCTAGCTGTCTGCGCGTCTATCCTACTCACGGAGGAATTTCGAGCTTTCTATATCGCGTACGCATCTAGAGCTTAAAATTACTAATTCGCATCTATTTTTTTCTACGGATTCAATAGTATTTTCGTAGAGATTGTGAGCCAGTTGAGCTACCGCGACGACATACACTAAGTCGTAAAACAGTTCCATCCATGTCACACGACGTTGTTCTGCTTCCGTCTCATCACCAATTCTTAACTGGGGTTGCCACCAACTTTTCATAATTGGTAGTTGGTAGTTGGTAATTGGTAGTTGGTAGTTGGTAGTTGGTAGTTGGTAGTTGGTAGTTGGTAGTTGGTAGTTGGTAGTTGGTAGTTGGTAGTTAGTAATTATTCTCCTCTGCTCGTCTATTACTCCGTTTCCTTGTCCCCCTTGTCCAAAACTAAAATCGCCTCGCAATAACTCAGTAGAGTCTGAAGGCGTTGGGTAATCTGCTGCTGACGGGTTTGTAGTGTCTGAGGTTGTCTAGCAGCTTGCAAAAATGACACATCCATACTGAGCAAGTTGAATTGCTTGCTAATTTCCGTTTGCAGCGATCGCACTCTCGACTCTACCGCTGGATCGAGATCTTGACTATCTAAACTGGCAATCTGTTGCTGAAAATACCGCTGTGCTGCCAAAACATTCTGGCGCAGTCTGGGAGGTTCCACCTCTGGTGCTGTCGCCGCTGCTTGTATTCCCTTTAGCAGTTCCCTCAGCTTTTGATAGCACTGATAATAAAGATCTGGCAACATGGAGCGGATTAATAAGATATTATTAGTGTAAAGAATTATGTTTCAAAGCATAAAGTCCATTAATCTACCTGAGCGAATAAATTTGAGATTAAACCAGTTCGAGATTGAACCAGCTTGAAATTCAACAGGTTTGAAATTTGTCTGATTACGTGCGATTTGGCAAGATATTTTCTCAATACCCCGATTTCATAGATCTATTGCCATATATACACTTCGGCAATAATTTCAGCCACAAGATTGTAGTTTATGCTACGCTTACTCATCCCCCAAAATTAAAGAGTGTTTGAAGCCGCCCCCATGAACACCCTGACTGCTACTGCCACCACTGTTTGTAATTCCTACGAATGTACTATACCTGACTGGTTGCAAACCTGCCTTGTAGAGAATTCGGAATTAGAAACACAACCTACTGCGACAGATAATCAACTAATTTGTCGTGCTTTTAACTTTGCTTACCAACTGCATCAAGGGCAATATCGCAAGTCAGGAGAACCTTACATTTGTCACCCCGTAGCTGTAGCGGGTTTGCTCAGAGATTTGGGAGGTGGTAGTGCAATGATTGCAGCCGGATTTCTTCACGACGTAGTAGAAGATACGGATGTAACCTTAGAGGATATAGAGCAACAATTTGGCGCAGAAGTCAAGCATTTAGTAGAAGGTGTTACAAAACTATCTAAGTTTTCCGAAACTTTTTCGAGTAAAACAGAACGGCAAGCAGAGAATTTTCGACGCATGTTTTTGGCGATGGCGCAAGATATTCGCGTTATTGTCGTGAAACTTGCCGATCGCCTGCACAATATGCGAACTTTGGAACACTTACCCGATGAAAAACGCCGTCGCATCGCTTTAGAAACCAGAGAAATTTTTGCTCCACTGGCAAATCGGCTAGGTATTGGGACATTTAAATGGGAATTAGAAGATTTAACCTTTAAATACCTCGAACCAGAAGCCTATCGTCAAATTCAAGACTTAGTAGCGGAGAAGCGAACAGACCGAGAAGCAAGGCTGACGCGGGTGATTGAAGTTTTGCAGCAGGGGATGGCGCAATCACACATTCAATGTATTGATATTAGCGGTCGTCCCAAGCATCTATATGGTATCTACCAAAAAATGCAGCGGCAGCAAAAAGAATTCCACGAAATCTACGATCTAGCTGCAATTCGGATCATCGTCAAAACTAACGAAGAATGCTACCGCGCTTTAGCCGTGGTACACGACGCTTTTAGACCGATTCCCGGTCGATTTAAAGACTATATCGGCTTACCCAAACCCAATCGCTACCAGTCTCTACACACTACAGTAGTCGGCTTTACGGGTCGTCCTCTCGAAGTGCAAATCCGCACGATAGACATGCACCACATTGCCGAGTATGGGATTGCCGCGCACTGGAAGTATAAGGAAACGGGAGGTTCTATCCATACCAAGCTGACACCTGTAGATGAGAAATTCACCTGGTTGCGCCAACTCTTGGAGTGGCAGAACGACCTCAAAGATGCTCAAGAGTACTTAGAGAGTATCAAAGATAATTTATTTGAAGACGAAGTTTATGTCTTCACTCCCAAGGGTGATGTTGTGCCTCTCACCCCTGGTTCGACAGCAATAGATTTCGCTTACCGGATTCACACAGAGGTGGGAAATCACTGTGCGGGGGCGAAAGTTAACGGCAGAATGGTAACGCTGGATACAGCCTTAAAAAATGGCGATATTGTAGATATTTTAACCCAGAAGAACAGCCACCCTAGCTTGGATTGGCTAAATTTTGTCAGAACTTCCGCAGCGAAAAACCGAATTCGACAGTGGTACAAGCGATCGCGGCGGGAAGAAAACGTTGCCCGTGGACGGGAATTGTTAGAAAAAGAATTGGGGAAAACTGGCTTTGAAGCCTTACTCAAGTCAGACCCGATGCAAGCTGTTGCCGAACGCTGCAACTATCATAGCGTCGAAGACTTACTTGCTGCTTTGGGTTACGGCGAAGTGACGTTAAACCTCGTACTCAACCGCTGGCGAGAAATCGTGAAAGGTCAGCAGCTGATTCCTGCTGAACCAGAAGTTCCACTCAGTTTAATACCTGCAAATGCCAAATCGACCCGCGAAGCAGCAGTTGCACCTAAATCTCGTGCTAGCGAATCGCCGATCGCCGGTGTAGAAGGATTACTCTATCATTTAGCTAAGTGTTGCAGCCCAATCCCAGGAGAATCTATTATTGGTGTCGTAACCACCCGTTCTCAGCGCGGCATCTCGATCCACCGTCAAGGCTGTCCAAACGTCGAGAACATCCCCTACGATCGCCTCGTCCCCGTCAGCTGGAATGCTAACGGCGATCGCAATCCCCGTCCGCAGACTTACCAGGTAAACGTCCAAATTGAAGCGATCGATCGCGTCGGCGTATTAAAAGATATACTGTCTCGTCTCAGCGACCAAAGTATCAACGTCCGCCACGCTTCCGTCAAAACAGCCAACGGTCAGCCAGCAATCATTGAATTAGGCATAGATATTCGCGATCGCCATCAACTCGAACACATCTTCAACCAAATCCGCAAAATGAGCGACATCATCGACCTGCGCCGCGTCGGTCAAGTGGATGAATGAGGAGTGAGGAGCGAGGAGCGAGGGGGAGATGAACAACTTCTGACTTACGACTTACGACTTACGACTTCATTATGACTTTTTCAGACCTTTCCTCACTAGTCAACTAGGGAGCGATTTAGTGGCGCTTGGCGAAGTGCTGTCTATTTCTGACTTTTTCATGCTGGCAAAATCGAAGCCGTATTTTAATCTGTATTCATGGTCACATCAACCTTGAAGCAGTTACCAAAAGTTTCAGGTAATGATAGCTAGTCACTAGTCACTGTTAACTGTTAACTGTTAACTGTTAACTGACAACTGACAACAGACCACCCTTGGGAGGATTGTTAGGAACGACAAGACTGCAAGTGTTGCGCTCCCGATAGGGGTAAAAAACCAGAATACAACTGCCGCGATCGCGCTATTCGTTCAACTAAGCACGATTGACCCAGCAGTATTGAGTAAAGTAAGGAGTCGCAAATGCAGGTTGTCACATTACCTTTAGAATCAAAATTTACAGCTAGCCAAAACGCTACATTTGAAAATATATTGCAAGCTTGGCACTGGCAATTGGCATTCGACTATCCCGATCGCCGTGTAGCTACTAGAGATAGTATTGTTGACTGGCTAATCGGAAACCATTTCGAGCAATTCGACCAGCTTGACCCACAGCAAATCCAACTGATCCAGCAAGGGATGGCATATCGCTATCGGATTTTGCAGAATCGTTATTTGGGACAAGCGCCAGAACAAGGCTATCGTCGTCTGATGACTCGCTTAGGTAGCCTAGTCGTGCTGCAAAATAAGATTCGGATGATGGTTGACCTCAGCCGCGATCGCCGCCGTCAGGTGACGGAAGTATTACAAGAATTTTTGCAAGATTTACTGCAACGCGATTCCTACTTACAACAGCAAATGGCAGCGATCGCTAAATGTACGGACGATATTTGTCTACGACATGCCTTAATATTTACAACGATTGAAGAGTACTGCTTGCGACCAGTTCGCAATCAACCACTGATTGTTTATCGCTTTATCAATTACATGCGTCGCCTCGCACCAGGAGGAGTGACGCAAGTTCCAAAAAACGGAGAAATTCGGATTGTCTTTGCCCAAATTCCCTCAGAAGACAGCGATCGCAGTTTCAGTTTGTTAGATGCCCAGGCGATCGAGCAAGATCGCGAGCAAGAAGAAGCAGTTGAACAACAGCAGCAGCGAGATGAAATCAAACAGCGGCTATCCAAATATCTAGAGCAAAAGTTGGGACGTTTAGCTGTAGAGTGGTTGGATTTATACCTCCAAGGACAACCGCAGCAAGCGATCGCTTCTCAGTTAAATTTAACGACTAAAGATGTTTATCGTCTGCGCGAAAAAGTTTGCTATCATGCTATGCGGCTGTTTCGGAAATAACATCTTGATAGAGGCGCACATCTGTGCGCCCCTACTCTTCCTTTTTCGTCAGTTTTTGAATCGAAAGTTGAATTGCGAGTGCAACTAGACCTATAGCGACAATACCGAATATACCTGTACCTAGTGCCATGATTCCTACAACCAGAGTACGGACGGCAGCAGCAATATTAACGACAGTAAAATTATCAGAATGAATTGGTTTGCGAGCAAACGTTTGCGCGATCGCGGCTGTGAGAGAATAGGCTGCAAAAGCAATTCCTGCCGAAATCACTGCCCCACTCATACAGCGTAAGGGAGTTGGTTCTGGCGATTGTGTGGTTTGATTGTCTGGCATTGGTAAGTGGTTGACGGTTGACGGTTGACGGTTGACAGTGACTAGTGGCTAGTGGCTAGAATCGCTCCCTCTGCTCCCTGATAACTGATAACTGGTCACTGATAACTGATAACTGATAACTGGTCACTGGTTACTGACTTGTATTCCCCCACTACACATTCGGGCAATCCATAGGTCTAAATCGGGATCGGGGATGGTTTGACGGACTTGCTGGTGTACCTGTTGGGCTTGTTCTAATGAAGTACATAGAGCAAATACTGTAGGACCAGAACCAGACATCATCGCACCATCAGCGCCGCTGTCTTGAAATGCTTGCCGTAGTTGCGAGACTTGGGGATATTCTGGTAAGACAACTTTTTCTAAATCGTTGTGTAGTTTTTGGGCAATTTCTGCCCCATCTTCATGAATAATTGCTTTCACCATAGGTCCTGAGTGGACGGCTTGAGCGCGAGATTCGAGGTTTTGGATATTTCTCGTGTAGGTATGACCGAAGGTGGCGCGATAAGTTGAATACGCCCAAACTGTGGAAACTGCCAAACTACGATGTTTACCGAGAACGACATATAAATTATCGAGACTGGGGAGGGGAGACAGCTGTTCTCCCCGTCCTGTGGCGATCGCCGTTCCGCCTGCAATACAAAAAGGTACGTCAGAACCAATTTGGGCTGCGAGTTCCTGCAATTCCGATTGCGTGAGTCCCAGTTTCCACAATAAATCTATACCGACCAAAACGGCAGCAGCATTGCTAGATCCTCCTGCTAAACCAGCAGCAATCGGGATCTTTTTGTGAATCGTAATTTCTACCCCGCCATATTGAGCAAAACTTTCTGGAAAATGTTTCGCCATCAGTTCGGCGGCGCGGTAAGCGAGATTGCTTTTATCTGCTGGGACTTGGGCACGATCGCAGTGAACGCGGATGGTATCGGTACTAATGGCTCGAATATCGATTTTGTCAGCCAGATCGATACTTTGCAGGATCATTACCAATTCGTGATATCCATCTGGGCGATCGCCTAAGATTTCCAGATACAGATTAATTTTTGCCGGAGCAATCAGAGAATAGGAACGCATTCAGTTATCAGTTATCAGTTATCAGTTACCAGTTACCAGTTACCAGTTATCAGTTACCAGTCACCCATGACCTAAACTATTACTCAAATTTACCCATTGAGCCACGCTTAAATCCTCAGCGCGGGATTGGGGATTTATCTTTAATTCTTGCAGTAAATGGCTGAGGCGATCGCTATCGACTAGTGCTTTCAAATTATTTCGTAACATTTTCCGCTTGGCACTAAAACCAATTTTGACTAAAGCTTCCAATTGCTTCGGATCGTTGGCTACAGTTGACAATGTTCGCGGACGCAACCGCACTACGGCAGAATCTACTTTTGGTGGTGGTTGAAAAGCTCCGGCTGGGACAATACAAATCTGTTCGCAGGCTGCTAAATACTGCACTCTAACAGACAAAGCTCCAAATGCTTTCGATTCAGGTTTAGCATACAGTCTATCTGCCACTTCTTTTTGAACTAACAATACAATTGATTCGTATGGCTCTGGGTTAGGTTCGGCAATTGTTCCCAGCAGTTTTTCTAGAATTGGTCCAGTAATGTTGTACGGAATATTAGCAACAACTTTATTTGGCTTTTGAAAATTTGGTAATGGAGCTAATAAAGTAGCTAAATCTAAATTTAGGAAGTCACCTTGCAATAGTAAAAAATTCTCTACTTTTTTTAATTTTTGTGTTAGCAACTGACAGAGATCGCGGTCGATTTCTACCGCTACTACAGATGAGGCGAGGGGTAAAAGCTGCCGAGTTAAGACACCTGTACCAGGACCAATTTCTAAAATGCGATCGCCTTGTTGAATCTCCGCCGCCTGTACGATTCGATCCAAGGCTTTCTCGCTCTTAAGCCAGTGCTGAGCAAATTGTTTTCTAGTTTTAATCACTCTACCTCAGTTATCAGTTATCAGTTATCAGTTATCAGTTATCAATAGTTACTTGTTGTTGAAAACTTCAATTCAATTTATCTACATTCAAGCGTGATGTGGTTGATACCAGTACTCATTTACTATTCATTAATTCCTTCTACCTTCTGTCTTTCTACAACCACTAAAACTGCAACAACGAAAAAAATGACAAATAAGGTAGAAAGATTTGCATAGTTGCTGTAGTCAGACATTCCCTACGATGAGACAAAAGCGATCGCAGCCTGCTTCATCTTAGCTTTGTGGCGCGGGAAAAAGATATCCGAGCGTAACAATCGATCCATCATGTCAACCGTTAGGGAAAAGAAAACTCAGTTTGAGGAGGAGTCAGGTGCGAAACCCAAGGGTTGGTGGCGGATCGCCTTAGCTCTAATTTTGGGAATAGCAACGGGAGCTTTGGCGCTGAGTAAATTTCAGCAGAGTCAAACCCCCGCACCTGCGCCCGTAACTCAAAAACCCCCAAAAATAGATGCTGTTAGTGCTTTAGGACGTTTAGAGCCGCGTGGGGATGTGGTTCAACTGTCTGCCCCTAGTTCTTCCTTTGCTCTGGAAGGCGCAAGAGTACTTCAGCTGATGGTCAGAGAGGGTGAAAGAGTACGCAGTGGTGATGTTATAGCCGTTTTAGATAACCGCGATCGCGCTTTGGCAGCTTTAGCCAAAGCCAAGGAAGATGTCAAAGTCGCTCAAGCAAATTTAGCCAAAGTCAAAGCAGGGGCGCAAACCGGAGAAATTGAGGCACAGCAAGCAACGATCTCCCGCCTAGAAGCCGAACTCGCCGGACAACAGCAAGTCTTACGAGCAACAATTGCCCGCCTAGAAGCCGAGCAACGTAACGCCGCGATCGATTTGCAACGCTACCAGCAGTTGTATCAAAACGGTGCGATCTCCTCTCAAGAACTCGATCGCCGCAGTTTGAATGCTAAATCTGCTACCGAACAATTAAACGAAACTCAATCGACTCGCCAACAGACGATCGCGACGTTGCAAAGGCAAATTGAAGCAGCAAAAGCGACTTTAAATAAAATTCAAGAAGTTCGTCCAGTGGACGTACAACTGGCACAATCTGAAGTTGACAGGGCGATCGCGGCGATGAAACAAGCTCAAGCAGACTTGACACTCGCTTACGTGCGCGCGCCAACTGGCGGCGAAATTCTCAAAATTCACACTCGCGCCGGAGAAAAGATCGGTTCCCAAGGCATTGCAGAAATGGGGCGCACCGAGCAAATGATCGCCATTGCCGAAGTCTTAGAAGAAGACATTGGTAAAATCCGCCTCGGTCAAAAAGCCGCAATCAGAAGCGAGAATCTTGCCTTCCCTGGAGAACTGAGAGGTACAGTCATTGACGTTGGCAGGCAGATCGGTAAACAAGACGCACTCGACAGCGATCCCGCCGCCGATGTCGATGCCAGAGTTGTAGAAATCAAAGTCGGTCTACCCCCAGAAGCCAGTCAACGAGTTTCCGGTCTTACTTACGCCAAAGTTATCGTCAAAATTAATATTTGAGGGAGCAGGGAGTAGGGAGCAGGGAGTAGGGGGACAAGGGAGAGAAGTCGTAAGTCGTAAGTCGTAAGTCGTAAGTCAAACGCCTCTTGCCCCTCGCCTCTTAACAAATGACCAATGACCAATGACAAATCAAAAATGACAAAATTTATTAAACGCAAAATTCCGTTAGCTTGGTTGCAATTGACTAGGGAAAAACCTCGTCTTATCGTCGCACTAGCTGGAATTGCTTTTGCTGATATTCTCATGTTTATGCAACTGGCTTTTCAGCAAGCTTTATTTGATAGTAACGTACGTTTGCATTCTAGTTTAGATGGCGAAATTGTCTTAATTAATCCTCAATCTAACGCCATCAATTTTTTAGAAAGCTTCTCTCAAAGACGCTTATATCAAACTTTAGCACTTTCAGAAGTTGCGTCAGTACATCCGATCTATTTAGGCTTGACTGAATGGAAAAACCCCGAGACTAGAGCGCTGGCTGAGGTTTTAGTGATTGGAACTAATCCTAGAGATAAAGTTTTCAATTTACCAGGGGTACAGCAAAATATAGAAAAAATTAAATTGCCCGATGTCGTCCTTTTCGATCGCGGCTCTCGACCGGAGTTTGGCGCGATCGCATCTGAGTTCGAGCAAGGAAAAAAGATTACAGCCGAGGTAGGCGGACGACGGATTAAAGTAGGAGGAATAGCTGAGTTAGGAGCATCTTTTGGTTCTGATGGTAATTTAATTACTAGCGACCAAAATTTTTTGCGCTTATTTAAAAACCGAAAATATGGCTTAATCGATCTAGGCGTTATTAAATTAAAACCAGCGGCAAATGCTGAGGTAGTTTTAGAAAAGCTGCGGCAATATTTACCGGATGATGTCAAAGTCTTCTCTAAACAAGAATTTGTCGATTACGAGAAAGATTACTGGGCGCGCAGTACTCCAATTGGGTTTATCTTTACACTGGGAACAATTATGGGTTTCATTGTCGGAACTGTAATTGTTTATCAAATTCTTTATAGTGAGGTTTCCGACCATTTATCTGAATATGCTACTTTAAAAGCGATGGGGTATACGCAAACCTATTTATTGTTAGTCGTTTTTCAAGAAGCTTTGATCTTAGCCAGTTTAGGTTATGTACCAGGATTTGCTTTTGCAATTTTACAATACAATTTAGCTAGAAATGCAACTCTATTGCCAATTTTTATGACTGCTAGTCGAGCAGTTATGGTATTTTTATTAACGGTTCTCATGTGTTTTATTTCCGGTTTTATTGCCGTGCGTAAACTACGGTCTGCCGATCCAGCAGATATTTTCTAGTAGATCCCCTCAACCCCCCTTAGAAAGGGAGGCTAAGAGAGATTCTCAATTGCAAAGAGAAACCAAGAGAGTTTCCCCCTTTTTAAGGGGGACGGAAGGGGGATCTAATATAGGGAGCGAGTAAATGAAAGAACCTGCGATCGCTATCCATAATCTCAATCACTACTATGGTAAAGGGGCGCTGAGAAAGCAGATATTATTTGATATTAATTTAGAGATTCACGCTGGAGAAATTACCCTGGTGACTGGAGCATCAGGATCGGGAAAGACAACATTACTGACTTTAATTGGTTGTTTGCGTTCCGTGCAAGAAGGAAGTTTAAAAATTTTAGGTAAAGAACTTTTGGGTACGAGCGAAAAACAACTAGTCAAATTTCGTCGGCAGATTGGTTATATCTTTCAAGCTCATAATTTATTAGGATTTTTAACAGCAAAACAAAACGTACAAATGTCAGTTGAATTAGATTGCGAGCTATCTCCATCAGCCGCTGAGGCTAGATCGAAAGCTATATTACAAACTGTAGGTTTAGCTCATCGAATTGATTACTATCCAGACAATCTTTCTGGAGGACAAAAACAACGAGTTGCGATCGCCCGTGCTTTGGTCAATCATCCAAAAATTGTCCTCGCAGACGAACCTACAGCTGCATTGGACAAGCAATCGGGACGCGATGTCGTCGAACTCATGCAATCTCTAGCTAAAGAACAGGGATGTACGATTTTGATGGTGACTCACGACAACAGAATTCTCGATATTGCCGATCGCATAATTGACATGGAAGACGGTCGTTTAACCTAAAGAATTGCCAACAAACAAATAAAGAATCGACAACCATATTGATAATCAGCGACTGATTGAAGCGATAGGCTATTTTTAATCAAGTCAAAAGTCAAAAGTCAAAAGTCAAAAGTCAAAAGTCAAAAGTCAGAAGTCAGAATTAAAATCAACTGTCAACTGCTAACTGTCAACTGTCAACTGATAACTGATAACTGATAACTGATAACTGAAAGAATATGCCTAAGACTCAAGATCCTTCTTCTCAGTCCAAAAACGGTAAGGCAAATTCTAGTACCACTCTAGGTACAGACTCTCATCAAGGAGACTTGAAGAAAAGTAACGTTGTGCGACCAATTCAGCAGATGCGATCGTGGAATTTGAAATTGAAAACAACGATCGCGGCTGTTGTTGCTAGCGCCCTTCCAGCATTGGTAGTTGGTACGACGAATTACTTGGGAACTCAGGCAATTCACAAACAAGTTACTCAAGCCAGACAGCAAAATCTCACTGAGTTAACCACAACAGAAAATGCCCTGCAACGGCAACTACAATCGCAAGTCCTGGAAACTGGATTAATCGCAGCTTGGGCGGCGGCGATCGCCATTTTTTTAGTGCATCGCGCCATTCGTCCAGTATTAGATGCTACAGCAGTTTCTACTAAATTAGTCAATAGATTGAGTCAAGAAGATCGAGATGCTCGCGATCGCGTTGCTGGTCAAGACGAATTAGTTGCCCTAGAGTCAAATATCAGCGCGATCGAACAACAATTGCCAAAACTGTTATGGCAGCAAGAAGCTGAAGCCGAACGCGCCAGAATCTTGATGAAGATCGCGCACCAGATCGGAGAATCGCTATCGGAAGCAGATGTCCTGAGAACGACTGTAGAAGAAGTCCGTAAAGCCTTTAAAGCCGATCGGATCGTAATTTTTCGGTTCGATCGTGACCGAAAAAATTCCGAACTCCGAATTCCGAATTCCGAATTCCGAATTCCGAATTCACTCGACTGGGATGGAGCTTTTGTAGAAGAATCGGTCGCATCGAGCTATCCTAAAATGCTGTGGGCGACAATCGATACAAACTTTTTCCAAGGGGAAAACATCGAGCTATATCGTCACGGTCGCGTGCAGGCAATCGATAATATATATCAAGCAGATTTCTCTGACGCTCGGATTGGACTACTAGAGCGATTTGCGATCGCGTCACAATTAAGCGCGCCAATTATCAAAGACAATCGGCTATATGGCTTATTAATCGCCAATCAGTGTAAGCAGTCACGCTCCTGGCAGCACTCAGAAATCGATTTAATTGCCCATGTAGCAACACAAGTCGGATTTGCTCTCAAACACGCTGATTTGCTCGAACAAATAGATACGAAAGCCAAGCAAGCTAAGCTATCGATCGATATTACCCGTCGAATTCGAGCCTCGCTCAACGAAGAGGATATTCTTAAAACTACCGTTGAAGAAGTCCGTAAAGCGATGAAAACAGATCGCGTCATCGTCTACGGCTTTGACTTCAATTGGTACGGTACTGTCATCGCCGAATCAGTCGTACCAGGGTTTCCCAAAGCTATGTGGGCGCAAATTCAAGACCCGTGCTTTGCTGAAGATTATGTAGATAAGTATCAGCAGGGTAGGGTAAACGCGATCGAGGATATCTATGCTGCTAATTTAAGCGAGTGTTATTTACAACAACTCGAACCATTTGCAGTCAAGGCGAATTTAGTCGCACCCATACTCAAAGACGATCGCTTATTCGGCTTATTGATTGCCCATGAGTGTGCTAAAACCCGTCATTGGCAGCAATGGGAGATCGATTTATTTACCCAGTTAGCCGCTCAAGTCGGATTTGCCCTCGACCATGCTAGGTTGTTACAACGCATCGATGCTGAGGGTTCTCGCAGCCAATTACTCGCCCAGGTAACGCGCCGAATTCGAGCCTCGCTCAACGAAGAGGATATTCTCAAAACTACTGTCGAAGAAGTCCGCAAAGCGATAAAAACAGATCGCTTGCTGGTGTATGGTTTTGACGCTGACTGGTACGGTACGGTCATCGCCGAATCGGTCCTACCAGGATTTCCTAAAGCTATGTGGGCGCAAATTCAAGACCCGTGTTTTGCCCAAGGCTATGTTGAAAAATATCAACAGGGAAGAGTAAACGCGATCGACGATATCTATGCTGCGGATTTGAGCGAATGCTATTTGCAACAGTTGGAACCGTTTGCCGTCAGAGCGAATTTAGTTGCCCCAATTTTGAAGGACGATCGCTTATTTGGTCTGTTAATCGCTCATGAGTGTGCCAAGCCGCGCCACTGGCAACAATGGGAAATCGATCTATTTACCCAATTAGCTACTCAAGTTGGATTTGCCCTCGACCATGCTAGATTGCTCGATCGAATCGATCGAGCCTATCAAACAGCTACAGCCACATCTCAAGAGGAACGCCAGCAAAAAGAGAGACTTCAGCGTCAGATATCAGAACTGCTGCGCAGTAGCCAAACATCTGTCAAAACTCTGTCCCAAGAAGCGATCGCCCAAATGGATTCGGTTACACTTGCCTACGATCGCGTTCAGGCTGTCGCTCAAGTCACGGAAAAAATCGTGGCTACCGTCCAAGCAGCAGAACGCCAAATTCAACCAGCCAAACCCACAGTAGAAACTGGTGAAGGGATTGTCGAGCAAACTATAAATACGATTGTGGCTACCCAAACAGCAATTTTTGAAGTTACTCAAAAGCTAGATCGACTCGATCGCTCGACCCAAAAATTACCGCAAGCAATTGAGATTATCGGTCAGGTCATGTATCAACTTCAGTTGCAAGCGATGAATATTAAATTTGCCGTTTCCCGCACTACCAACGGAGACAATTCAGAGTTTGTTCCCATAGCAGAAAAATTACTTGCCTCAATTGGGCAGTTAGAGACAGAATTTACCCAAATGAAACTTTTGGTGGCAAACGTTCAAGCAGATACCAAAGAAGCCGCGATCGCGATTGAGGGGACAGAACAGGCGATCGTTAAACGTCAAGTCATAGAAGAAACTCAGCAAAAACTGAATCAAATTGCTGCCTTCAGCGCCCAGACGATCTCATTTTTTGAACGGGTTTCCCAAATTGCAGCCAGTCAAACACAGGCTTCGGCTGCTGCGAATCAAGCTATCTTGCAAGCAGCCAACATTGCTAGCAAGACTTCAGAGCGATCGATGGCAATGGCAGAATCCTTAACCAAACTCGCCGCCGCAACTCAAGAATTGTAGGTTTACTTTAGATCTTATACTAGGCGACTGTAAGTCGCGGCTACACAGACAAAACCTACCTGCGCAGGTTTCAAAGCCTCTGTGTTTCACTAGTTGCCTTGCGGACTAGCCTGCGGCAAGCCGCTGCGCGTCTACGCTTGTGTAGGCGCGAATTCTATTCGCCAAACCTTGGCTCATTACCCATTTCCGTTCTCAATCTCTGTTCTAAATTTTGCAGATCTAAGCCTAAATTTCTCAATACTATTACTCCCATGCCTTGCCCTTCACGGAGAATTCCTAATAATAAATGTTCCGTGCCAATATGCCGATGTTTGAATTCTCGCGCCTGTTGCAGTGCAAGTTCTAAACACTGCTTTGCCCTTGGGGTAAAGGGAATTTCTGGTGGCGAACCCGTACCTCTACCAATTCTTTTTTCTACTTCAACTCTAGTATTCTCAAAATTAACTCCCATTGAAGTCAGAATTCTTGCAGTCATTCCACTTTGTTCGCCAATTATGCCCAGTAATAACTGTTCTGTACCAATGTAATGATGTTTCAAGCGCTTAGCTTCATATTGAGCTAGAATAATTGCTTGAATTGCCTGTTGAGTAAATCTTTCAAATCCTATAGGTAAGGCAACTCGATCGAAAATACTGCCAAAAAAACCTTCTAGCGATCGCAAAAATCCTTCAAACATAAATCCTCCATAAGTAGATTCATTTTGAATTAGTTCCGCAGATGAGTATGTTTCATCTGCTTTTGAGGTACGTTGGCGAATACTGCAACCGTTGTACAAAAAGGACAATAAATCTTCCATCGTTGCAGCATTGGCAGAATACCAAAGAAATTGTTTATCTCTCTTAGCATTTACTAAACCTTCATGCCGTAACTTTTCCAAATGGTGTGAAAGGGTGGAATTGGGAATATTCAGCACCGCTTGAATCTCCCCTACTGTCCTTCCTTCTGGATAAGCAGCAAACAGCGATCGCATAATCTCCAGCCGAGGTTCCGATCCCAGTGCCGCAAAAATATCTGCGTACTGAGCTGTCTCTTTATTTTCCATATTTCTAGTTTAATCGAAATGAAAAGAATGTCAATTAAAGGTTCTCCACACACATCAGTAACAGGGCATTATCTAAAGATACTCAATCCATCCTTTCATCTCATCAGGAGTCAGCACCTCGTAAATCAGAATCAAGCTACGAATAATCTCTCCGAGAGTGCGAACATCCTTTTTACAAAAAGCAATACCCCAATGCTCTGTGGTTTGACTGGCAATTTTGAGGAAATCCGTATCGTACGTTACAATAATACGCCCTTGCTGACAAGCAAATGCTAATTGTGCCTCATCTGTTTGTCCCCTTAACCCCATCTCTACTGTCGTTGTGACATCAATCAATTGACGGCGTAGAGCTAGAGCAATATCAGGATCGACGTTTTCATCCAAATGGAAACGAATGCGGTTACTCACCTCTCAAAGCCTTCAGCTTTGCTTGTAGTCTAGAAGGACGACTGTGCATCAAAGCATTGACAAATGCTTCATCTGCCTGCATTTGCTGCTCGATTTCGGCTTGGCGATCGTAGTAATATGCCATTGCTGCATAAACAGATGCTAAGGGGAGATCGTACTTACCTGCAATTAATTCCAATGACTGTCCCATCTGCAAATACATCATGGCAATATCTGCCACTGTGATGCGGGTTCCAGCAATTCTTGGCTTTCCACCCCGTATTTCTGGTGTAATTTCGATGTACCGATTCAGTGTAACTTCCATAGTAATATTTTAAACCTTACCCCCACCCATCAGGTATAACAGCGCCATTCGCACCGCTACCCCACTCGTCACCTGTTGGGAAATCAAACTGAATTGAGGATCGTCCATCAGATCGGAACTAATTTCTACACCACGATTGACAGGACCTGGGTGTAAAACTTTGACATCAGGTTTACAAAATTGTAGGCGATCGCGCGTAATTCCAAATGACTGATGGTACTCTCTAATACTGGGTAAAAGATGCTGCGTCATGCGTTCCCTTTGCAACCGCAGTGTCATCACAAAATCTGCATCTTGTAATGCAGGTTCGATTTGCCAATGTAAGAATAATTTGCGATTTGGCTGATAGTTGACAGTTGACAGTTGATTATGGTTTCCCCGATCTCCCTCACTCCTCGCTCCTCGCTCCTCACTCCTCGTATCAACAAACTCCCCAAACAACTGCGGTAACAAAGTCGGTGGTGCGGCGAGGTGGACTTCTGCCCCGCTAGCGGTTAAGCTCCAGATATTCGATCGCGCTACCCGTGAATGAAGAATATCCCCGACGATCGCAATTTTTTTCCCCTGTAACAGTTCCAAGCGCGGACGATCGGGATCGAGCAGAGTGCAAATTGTAAATAGGTCGAGTAAAGCTTGAGAAGGATGTTCGTGCTGTCCGTCCCCAGCATTTAAGACTCCGACGCGGACACCCAAGCGATCCATTTCAGCTGCGATCGCTTGAGGAACTCCCGCTTCTCGATGGCGGATCACCATCATATCGGTTCCCATTGCCAAGTAGGTTTTTGCTGTGTCTAATATTGTTTCTCCCTTCGTCAAAGAAGAGGTAGAGGCGGTAAAGTTTAGCGTATCTGCCGATAAACGTTTGGCTGCTAATTCAAAACTGCTGCGGGTACGAGTCGAAGATTCAAAAAATAAATTCGTTACCACCTGTCCTTGTAAGGTTGGGACTTTCTTCGTCCGCCGCGTCAACACCTCTCGAAAACTCGCAGCGGTCTGCAACACCGTGTTGTATTCTTCCGGCGTAAAATCTTCTAGGGACAAAATGTGATGGCGATTCCAAATCATGGGGAGCAGGGAGAAGAGAGCTGAGGGAGCGATCGGGAGCTGAGGGAGCAAAACAATTCACGCATTCACGCATTCAAAATTCTTACACCCCACACTTCCCACACCCTACACCCTACACCCTACACCCTATCTACTACCAGCCACTAGTCACTGTCAACCGTCAACCAACAACCAATTACCCATTAAAAAGACTGTTAATTGCTGAGAGCAATTCGTTTAAGTTTACTGGTTTATGAAAGTAACCGTCAGCCCCTTGTTGTAAAGCACGGCGACGAGTTGCCATATCTGCTTCAAATGAAAGAAACCAGATAGGTATACTAGCTGTAATCGGTTCATCACGCAACTGTCTTAAAATTTCGTATCCATTTTGTTCTGGCAGCTCCAGTTCGCAAATAATTAAGTTTGGCTGTTGTTCTCTGGCTAATTGTAAGCCCGAGCGACTATTATCTGCGGTCAAAACCTGAAAGTTATTCAAGGCGAAAAAGTCAGAAATTAATAGTAGAGAATATTCATCATTATCAATTACTAGAATTTTCCTCACTGCTATCTCGCGATAAACTTCATCTCAGAACAGAATTAGTACCTACCTCACACTAATTTGGAGATTTTGACTGCAATCCCAAGTAGTTCGTAGTAATTACGGACTTGTTTTTACAACTTTGTAACGCTATAACTTTTGTTATACAGTATCATATTATACCTCAGTTTTACTAAACTAACTTTTTTAGTAATGTATAGACAGTCCAAATTTATTCGCACGCTAGTGTTATAGCAATTCTCGATTGCGTGCGTGACACTTGTAGGGGCGCACGGCTGCGCGCCCTTATAGATCGGATCGTGTGTTTTACCCAATTGAAAACCGCTATATAATAAAGCGCTTCAGATTTTCATCCGCTTTAAACTAGTATTTAAACTAGTAATAAACTTCACAAAGAGCGTGGGTAAATTCTCTTCTACACGGATGCGATCGATTAGACGATAAACAACGCGGCAATGACGATGAGTTGATGTAGCAGTCCGATTGGTACATTAGAGCGATCGCGCTTTGAGAAAGGTAGCCAAACAGCTTACGATCGAGAATAGAGACGCTTATGGGGAAACACTGCATGGATACGAAAGCTTTTAAACGATCGCTCCAACACTCGGAAAACTATCATCGTAAAGGGTTCGGTCATGAAGCTGAAGTTTCTGAGATGTTGCAGTCGGAATATCAAAGCAATCTGGTGCAGCAAATCCGAGATAACGGCTATACTCTGCAACAAGGTGACGTAACAATTCGCTTAGCCGAGGCATTTGGTTTTTGCTGGGGAGTAGAACGAGCCGTAGCAATGGCATACGAGACGCGCCAACATTTCCCCACGCAGCGGATCTGGATTACCAACGAAATCATCCACAACCCCTCTGTTAATCAGCGGTTGCAGGAAATGCAAGTCGGGTTCATTCCAGTTATTGCCGGAGTCAAAGACTTTTCTGTTGTGGAATCGGGAGATGTCGCGATCCTACCTGCTTTTGGGGCTAGCGTGCAGGAAATGCAGATGCTTCAAGAGAAAAATTGCAAGATTGTCGATACGACTTGCCCTTGGGTTGCTAAAGTCTGGAATACTGTCGAAAAGCACAAGAAAAGTGAGTATACGTCGATTATTCACGGCAAGTACAACCACGAAGAAACCATCGCCACCAGTTCTTTTGCAAATAAGTATTTAGTCGTGCTAAACATGGCACAAGCCGAATATGTGTGCAATTACATCTTGAATGGTGGTAATCGCGACGAATTTATGGCAAAATTCAGCCGTGCTTGTTCGGCAGGATTCAATCCCGATACAGATCTCGAAAAAGTTGGGATTGCCAACCAAACCACCATGCTCAAAAGCGAAACCGAGCAAATCGGCAAACTATTCGAGCGCACAATGATGCGAAAGTACGGTCCCGATACGCTAAACCAACACTTTATCAGCTTTAACACCATCTGCGATGCTACCCAAGAACGGCAAGACGCGATGTTTCAATTAGTCGAAGAAAAGTTAGACCTGATGGTGGTGATTGGTGGTTTCAACTCTTCTAACACGACTCACTTACAAGAAATCGCGATCGAGCATCAAATTCCCTCATATCATATTGACAGTGCCAACCGCATCGGTACAGCGAATCAGATCGAGCATCGCTTACTCAGTGGCGAGATTGTAGCTACAGAAAATTGGTTGCCTAGTGGCAAAATTACTGTAGGCATTACTTCCGGTGCTTCTACACCCGATAAGGTTGTGGCTGACGTGGTAGAGAAGATTTTTGCGCTCAAAATGTAGAAACGTGAAATGTAGAGACGTGACATGTCACGTCTCTACATTTGATTGATTCGATATACACAACGCCGTTCGCCTGCAATTAAATGTTCGGTACGCGCGATCGCCACGTCTTCACCTAGAGTCGATTGAAAGACTTCTAGTTCTTGGCTGCAAAGTCCCGTGCAAGCTGTGGCGGCGGCGCAGATCGGGCAGTGGTTTTCAATGAATAGAAATGAGCCATCTGAGAGCGATTCAACGTCTGCCATATACCCCTCATCGGTACGTAGGTTTGCTAGGGCTTCTAGTCGCTGCTGAATACTGCTAGTGGTATGAATCTGCTCTTGATATGCTTCAATTTGTTGGCGAGTTCTAATTTCTAACAGCCGTTCTAATCCCTCCGATCCAAAAGCTTCTGTGACTGAATTGATTAGGCTTAGCGTTAACTCGGCATAACCATGAGGGAAAAAGCGATCGGCTGCGGGGGTGAGTTGCCACAACTTCGCCGGACGACCCATCGCCCGTTGTTCTTCCTGATAGGTGACTAATTGCTCTTTTTGCAGTGCATATAAATGTTGTCGCACTGCCATTGCAGAAATTTTAAAGTGAGAAGCAAGCGCAGCAGCATCCATCGCTCCTTCTTGTTTCAGCAGCTTGACGATCGCCCGTCTTGTACGAATGTTTTGATTTGATGGCTTCATCAGTTGTCAGTTATCAGTTATCAGTTATCAGTGAGAAAAGGGATCTGTGACCAATCACCAATTACCATTTCTATCTTTGGGCAGATACTAAAGGAAAATGTTTACATAGTTGGTTGAGTCTTTTACACTTTAGTTTATAACGAAATATCTTTAGAAAGTGAAGGCAAGTACGGGTTTCGTATTGCATGATTTACGTGGTTTCAAAAGATTTTGCCAAATAGGATTGCTGGCGAGCGCAATTCAGATGGTAGGGGCGCACAGCTGTGCGCCCCTACGAACCATTTGTATTCCATCTGTTATTCGGAGGCAAAAGGATGAATAGAGAAATTCAACGCATCAACCCAGTCGGCTTATATGACCCTTCTCCAAACGGTTACACGCATGTTGCGATCGCACCAGCAGGAGCAAGCATCGTTTATATTGCTGGTCAAGGTGGTGAGGACGAAAATGGCAATCTTGCCGATGACTTTGCCACCCAATTAAAACAGGCGTTTGCCAATCTTGACACTGCTTTGAATGCAGCTGGCGCACGCCCAGAACATGTGGTGAAGCTGACTACACTTGTAGTTAACCATGACGAGTCTAAACTACAGCACTTAGGATCTGAGATCGAGGCAAGGTGGGGCGATCGCCCGCCTACTCAAACTCTCATTCCAGTCCCAAGATTAGCGCTCGATCGCATGTTATTTGAAGTTGATGCCGTAGCAGTCTTACCCTAGCTTTTCAACTGTCAACTTTTAACTTTTAACTTTTGACTTTTGACTTTCAACACCCCTACAGAGTGACTTGCCTGTGACAAAGCACACAGTTTCAGGTGTCAGCTGCAAAATATATTTATGAAGAACTACAAACTGATTTTTCAGTTTTTTCGTCTCGTCTGGAAAAACTGTATTTTAAACTACAGTTTTTAAATTTCAATTGTGCATCGGTAGAGACGGCAAAACTATGAATTAACAACCTTCCTAAAACTCAAAATCTCAAATCTAAAATTTACAATGTTAGGGTTTATTCACAAAATATTCACAGCTTTTTTTTAGAGTCGAAAGTACTTTCAAGCACGATCGCAATATCTCTTCACACTTAGGTAACACAGGGTCAAGGAAAGTTGAATACGCACCTCCCGAAATCACCAGCATCCCAAACCTGGAGCCAGCGATTTGAAACGGCTTTGCATCCCGCGATCGCTCGTTTTAACGCTAGTATTGGCTTCGATATCGAATTGATCGAATACGACCTGACAGGTTCGATCGCCCATGCTCAAATGCTGGCGCATACAAGTATTATTACCCAGGAGGAAGCGCAACAACTGGTATCGGGTTTAGAACAAATTCGCCAAGAGTACCGCAACGGGCAATTTACGCCTGGAATTGAAGCGGAGGACGTGCATTTTGCAGTCGAACGACGCTTGACAGAAATAGTTGGCGATGCAGGGAAAAAACTACACACAGCGCGATCGCGGAACGATCAAGTCGGTACGGATATTCGACTTTACCTGCGCCACCAAATTCAAGAAATTCAAGCTGAAATTGAGCAAATGCAAACGGTTTTGCTGAATTTAGCCGAACAGAATATTGAAACGCTGATTCCTGGCTACACGCACTTACAACGCGCTCAACCACTGAGCTTAGCCCATCATTTGCTAGCATATTTCGAGATGCTGCAACGGGATAAAGAAAGGCTGAAAGATATCCGTAAGCGAGTGAATATTTCTCCTTTGGGTAGCGGTGCGTTAGCTGGAACTACCTTTCCCATCGATCGCCATTACACGGCTAAATTATTAGAATTTGATGGAGTTTATGCTAATAGCTTAGATGGGGTGAGCGATCGCGATTTTGCCATAGAGTTCTTAGCAGCGGCAAGCATAATTATGGTGCATTTATCGCGGCTATCTGAAGAAGTAATTTTGTGGGCATCGGAAGAATTTAGTTTTGTCAAACTTAAAGATAGCTGCGCGACTGGATCGAGTATCATGCCGCAAAAGAAAAACCCTGATGTACCGGAATTGGTGCGGGGTAAAACTGGGAGAGTTTGCGGACATTTACAGGCATTATTGGTACTGATGAAAGGCTTGCCTTTAGCTTACAATAAGGATTTACAAGAAGATAAAGAAGCGTTATTTGATGCCATTCGTACCGTTAGAGCTTGTCTGGAAGCAATGACAATTTTGTTTGCTGAAGGATTGGAGTTTCGGACTCCGCGCCTCGCTCAAGCAGTAGCAGAAGACTTTTCTAATGCTACAGATGTCGCCGATTATTTAGCTACCAAAGGCGTACCATTTCGGGAAGCATATAACTTGGTAGGTAAGGTTGTCAAAACCTGTATCGCCGCAGGCAAACTTTTAAAGGATTTAACTTTAGCAGAATGGCAAGAATTACATCCAGCATTTGATACTGATATATATCAGGCGATCGCCCCTCATCAAGTTGTTGCTGCCCGTAATAGTTATGGTGGTACGGGATTCGAGCAAGTACGAAAAGCTTTGGTAGTAGCACGAGGAAGATTGCGGGAGTAGGGAGTCGGGGGGAAGAGAGCTGAGGGAGCTGAGGGAGAGTCGCGGAGAAAGAGCAACCGTCAACCGTCAACCGTCAACCGTCAACCAACTACCAACTACCAACTACCAACTACCAATAAAAACATAATTTAGAACTAGTCTATGGATGGCAACCGTATGAATCAAAATCAACACATAAATAATGCAATAAATTCTCACGCTGCGGATGCTGTTGAAGCAGTGAATTCCTACGTGGAACCCAGATGGCTAGTAGAAGAAAGAGATGCGTGTGGAGTTGGACTGATTGCCCAGCAGCAAAATATTCCCAGCCACGGTATTGTAAGTGCAGCACTTAAAGCATTGGGATGCTTGGAACACCGAGGTGGATGTAGTGCCGATAACGATTCTGGTGATGGTTCGGGAATTTTAAGTGCTATCCCGTGGGAACTGTTTCATGCCTGGATGAAAGAGCAAAATATTGCCATTCCACCCCAAGAACGCACGGGCATCGGTATGGTATTTTTACCGCAAGAACCCTCTGACGCGCAAATCGTCAGAAAGATCGTCGAACAAGTTGCTACTGCTGCTGGACTGACGGTTCTGGGTTGGCGAGTCGTCCCCGTGAAGCCAGAAATTTTAGGTATTCAAGCACGGGAAAACCAGCCGCAAATCGAGCAAATAATTGTCAGTTCCGAGCTAACAGGCGAAGAACTGGAACGACAACTCTATATTACCCGCCGTCGCATCGGTAAGGCGATCGCGCAACAAACTCAACTTCAATGGTCGGAACACTGCTATATCTGTTCCTTCTCCTGCCGTACCATCGTCTATAAAGGTATGGTGCGCGCTGCCGTATTGGGCGAATTCTACCAAGACTTAACAAACCCTGCTTATCAAAGTGCTTTTTGCGTCTATCATCGCCGCTTCAGCACCAACACCTTACCCAAATGGCCCCTTGCCCAACCGATGCGCTTGTTGGGACACAACGGCGAAATTAACACGCTGCTGGGTAATATTAACTGGATGCGGGCGAGACAAGCTGACTTAAACCACCCTGTATGGCAAGGCAATTTGGATGCCTTGAATCCAATCGTACAGCTCGATAACAGCGACTCTGCCACCTTAGACAATGTATTTGAATTACTGGTGCGTTCCGGTCGCAGCCCCTCGGAAGCTTTGATGTTGATGGTTCCCGAAGCTTACCAAAATCAACCAGAACTAGCACAATATCCTGAAATTGTAGACTTTTACGAATACTTCAGCGGTATCCAAGAAGCTTGGGATGGTCCCGCCTTACTCGTATTCAGCGATGGCAAAACTGTAGGAGCTACACTAGACCGCAATGGCTTGCGTCCGGCGCGGTATGTCGTCACCAAAGATGGGATGCTGGTGGTTGCTTCCGAAGCTGGAGTTGTAGACCTGAAAGAAAGCGAAATTGTTGAAAAAGGTAGACTCGGACCAGGACAAACCATTGCTCTAGACTTAAACGAAGGCAGTATCTTCAAAAATTGGGAAATCAAACAGCGCGTCGCCAAAGCGCATCCATATGGTGAGTGGCTGAAACAGTATCGCGTCGAACTAGGCAGGGGCGCACAGCTGTGCGC
Organism: Scytonema millei VB511283; assembly: GCF_000817735.3. Lineage (NCBI taxonomy): Bacteria > Bacillati > Cyanobacteriota > Cyanophyceae > Nostocales > Scytonemataceae > Scytonema > Scytonema millei. The sequence continues at coordinate 360,636 of NZ_JTJC03000004.1, forward strand.
CCCTACAGAAACCACAAACCAGGACAACGGTAACGGCTCCACCCCACACCCCACACCCCACACCCCACACCCTTATCAAGATAGACAAACCCTACTGCGTCACCAAATCGCCTTCGGTTTTAGCAGCGAAGACGTAGAAATGACGATTCAGCCGATGGCGGCGGAAGGGAAAGAACCAACATTTTGTATGGGTGATGATATCCCCTTAGCTATCCTTTCAGGAAAGCCGCATTTGCTGTACGACTACTTCAAACAGCGGTTCGCCCAAGTTACCAACCCCGCGATCGATCCGTTGCGGGAAAGCTTGGTAATGTCGTTAAAAGTAGAATTGGGCGCTCGCGGGAACTTGCTCGACCCGCAAGCGGAAGATGCCCGACGCTTGCTGTTACACTCTCCCGTACTACAGCAAGCAGATTTGGAGGCAATTACCCAATCTGGCTTTGAGTGTGCCACGCTTTCGACGCAATATGACATTACTACCGGTCCCGCAGGATTGGCAAAAGCTGTAGAAAAGTTACAAGCCGATGCAGTTGCAGCTGTCAAAGCTGGCAAGCAAATTTTAATCCTGAGCGATCGCACGCATAATCCAATTAGCGCCGAAACTAGCTATATTCCACCCTTGTTGGCAATAGGAGCCGTACACCATCACCTGATCAAAGCTGGGCTGCGAATGAAAGCCTCGCTAGTGGTCGATACAGCGCAATGTTGGAGTACCCATCACTTTGCCTGTCTAATTGGCTACGGTGCATCTGCTGTATGCCCTTACCTCACCTTAGCCGCAGTGGAAAGTTGGCATGGCGACCCGAAGACTCAGCAGATGATGGAGCGGGGTAAAATGTCTAGTCTGACCTTACAACAAGCCTTAGATAATTACCAAAAAGCTGTCGAAGCAGGCATTTTGAAGATTCTGTCCAAAATGGGGATTTCGCTACTATCGAGCTACCAAGGAGCGCAAATCTTTGAGGCGATCGGCATCGGACACGATTTACTCGCTCTAGGATTTTACGGCACGACATCGCGCTTAGGCGGGTTGAGTATTAGCGAACTGGCAAGCGAAGTCCTATCCTTCCACACTCGCGCCTTCCCAGAAGTGACGGTGAAGAAGCTCGAAAACTTCGGTTTCGTCCAGTACCGTCCAGGGGGTGAATATCACATGAACAGCCCCGAACTGGCGAAGGCTTTGCACAAAGCTGTTGCTAGTCCAGGAGATCGCGACCATTACAACATTTACAAAAAACACCTGCAAAATCGTCCGTTAACTGCTTTGCGGGACTTACTCGACTTCCAATCCGATCGCAGTCCAGTGCCAATCGAAGAAGTGGAAACAGCTAGCGCCATTGTCAAGCGTTTCTGTACGGGTGGCATGTCTCTAGGGGCATTATCGCGGGAAGCGCACGAAGTACTGGCGATCGCTATGAACCGGATTGGTGGTAAATCTAACTCTGGTGAAGGCGGAGAAGATCCAGTTCGGTTCAAGGTTTTAGAAGATGTGAGTGAAGGGCGTTCCTCGCTGCTACCGCATCTCAAGGGTTTGAAAAATGGCGACACGGCATCTAGCGCGATCAAACAAGTTGCTTCCGGTCGATTTGGCGTGACACCAGAATACCTGATGAACGCCAAGCAGATCGAAATTAAAATCGCTCAAGGTGCAAAACCAGGCGAAGGCGGACAACTTCCAGGGAAAAAAGTCAGCCCCTACATCGCCATGCTGCGGCGTTCTAAACCAGGGGTAACATTGATTTCGCCGCCACCCCACCACGATATCTATTCAATTGAAGACTTGGCGCAGCTAATTTTCGACCTGCACCAGATCAATCCCAACGCCCAAGTTTCGGTGAAATTGGTAGCAGAAATCGGCATCGGGACGATCGCGGCGGGGGTAGCTAAAGCTAACGCCGACATCATTCAAATTTCGGGTCACGACGGTGGTACGGGCGCATCCCCCTTAAGTTCGATCAAGCACGCGGGTACGCCGTGGGAATTGGGACTGACAGAAGTGCATCGATCGCTAATGCAAAATAGTCTGCGCGATCGCGTAATTCTGCGCGTTGATGGCGGAATTAAGAGCGGTTGGGATGTGCTTATGGGTGCGTTGATGGGAGCAGAAGAATTCGGCTTCGGTTCGATCGCCATGATTGCCGAGGGTTGTATTATGGCGAGAATCTGCCACACGAATAATTGTCCCGTAGGTGTTGCTTCCCAACGGGAAGACTTGCGCCAGCGTTTCCCAGGGATTCCAGAACACGTTGTCAACTTCTTCTTATTTATTGCCGAAGAGACGCGCAGCTTATTGGCACGGTTGGGATATCGTTCTATCGATGAAATTGTCGGTCGCGCCGACTTGCTGAAAGTTAGGGAAGAGGTGCGGTTGACGAAAACGCAAACTCTCAATCTCGATTGCATCACCAAATTACCCGATACGAAAAGCGATCGCGCTTGGTTGTCACACGAAAGCGTCCACAGCAACGGACACGTCCTGGATGACGAGATTCTTGCCGATCCAGAAATTCAAGCCGCAATTCAAAATCAATCTGCCGTAAGCAAAACCTACAACGTCGTCAACACCGACCGTACCGTAGGCGCGAGAATTGCGGGTGCGATCGCTTCCCATTACGGCGATGATGGATTTGAAGGACAACTCGACCTCAACTTTACGGGTGCGGTAGGACAGAGTTTCGGCGCATTCAACTTATCGGGAATGACTTTGAAACTCGTTGGGGAAGCCAACGACTACGTAGGTAAAGGGATGCATGGTGGTGAAATTGTCATCACGCCTCCTCCAGAAGCTAACTACGCGGCGGCTGAGAATGTCATCGTCGGTAACACCTGCTTGTATGGGGCGACGGGTGGAGTGCTTTTTGCTAACGGAATCGCAGGCGAACGCTTTGCAGTCCGCAACTCCAAAGGTGTAGCGGTCATTGAAGGTGCAGGCGATCACTGTTGCGAATACATGACTGGTGGGACGATTGTTGTTCTGGGTAAAGTTGGGAGAAACGTCGGTGCGGGGATGACGGGTGGATTAGCCTACTTCCTTGACGAAGAGGGGAATTTCCCTGAGTTAGTCAACCACGAAATCGTCAAGCTGCAACGAGTCAATTCGCCTGCGGGAGAACAACAGTTGCGTCAATTGATTCAAACTCATGCCGAAAGGACGAATTCTGCTAAAGCGCGGGCAATTTTAGCGAATTGGTCGAACTATTTGCCTAAATTCTGGCAAGTCGTACCACCTTCTGAAGCTGATGTGCCTGAAGTTACGGTAGGTAAAGAGTTGAGTTCTGTGAATTAGGGGAGTCGGTAGGGGCGCACAGCTGTGCGCCCGTACGAGGAGTCGGGAGTCGGTGGGAGTTTTGCAATTAAAGTAAAGCTCTCGATCCCCCCTGGTTCCCCCCTTCAAAAGGGGGGAAATAATAGCCCCCTTGTTAAGGGGGTTGGGGGATCTCCTGCGACTTTGCCTCTCAACCGAAGGGGGAAATAATAGCCCCCTTGTTAAGGGGGTTGGGGGATCTCCTGCGACTTTGCTTTTTAACCAAGTCTATTGCTGCTCTCCAACCTGACGCGGTAACTCGACGTAAAATGTCGAGCCTTGCTCTACTTTACTTTCAACCGAAATTTTTCCTCCCATCATCTTGACTAAGGAATCTGTAATTGCTAATCCCAGTCCCGTACCTCCATGCTGGCGCGTCAGCGTTTGGTTGCCTTGGCGGAATGGTTGAAAAATCGATTGCAAGTCTTCTGGAGCAATCCCAATTCCCGTATCTTCTACTGCGATCGCAATCCGGTCTGAACCTAATTCCCACACTCTAACTTCAACCCTACCAACCTCAGTAAACTTGATTGCATTTGATAGCAAATTGAGTAAGATTTGCCGCAGACGAACGCTGTCATTAGTAATTATGGGGGATTCTATAGCAAACGATCTCTGTAATTTTAGCTGTTTCTGTTCGGCTAAACAGAGCATTTCTTCTGTTGTTGCTATAACTAAATCGACGACATTTAAAGGCTCTAATTTTAAAGTCAACTTGCCAGCTTCAACTTTGGAAAAGTCAAGAATATCTTCAATTAAAACTAACAAATGCCTCCCACTATTAAGGATACGCGACACCATATTTTCTTGGGTTTGAGGCAAGGCGCTTTGAGTCTGACGCAGTAATAACTGAGAAAATCCAACGATCGCATTTAAAGGACTGCGTAGCTCGTGAGACATAATTGCTAAAAAATGCGCTCTCAGCTTTGCGGCTTCTTGTAGTTGCAAGTTTTGCAATTGAACGGCGCGAATCGTCGCTTCCGCTTGTTTACGGGCAGTGATATCTCGGATTAGCCACCGCCATCCCCTGGGGTTGCCACTCGCATCATATATGCTTGATACCGTCACGGCAGCATCAAAGGCGACAGCATGGCGCGGACAAATTGTCAATTCCCATTCTTGCATCTGTTGCATTTGAGACATTTTTTGCAACTGAGTGCGAAAAGCTTGCCGTTGTTCGGAGGGAACGTAGTTAATCAGCGGTTTACCAACTAAGAATTGCTGTGGCACGTTGAGTAGTTTAGCAGCAGCACGATTGGCTTCGCGAATTTTTCCAATTGTATCTGTCACAATGTAGCCATCGGGGGCAAACTCGAATAAGTCCAGGTAACGCTGGCGCTCGATATCAATTTGAGAACGCGCGATCGCCAGTTCTTCATTTTGGGATAATATTTCTTCTTCTGCTACGTGTAATTCCTCTAGGGTTATTCGTAGTTCTTCTAGCGATTGTTCTAGTAATTCTGCCCGTTGCTCTGGTGATGCTACTTTGGTGCGCTTGTATAACAGGGCTGCTTGTTTATAGGTGGCTTCTATTTTTTGATTAAATACCCTCGCGTCCATGTTACACCTCCACCAATCGAGATTGTAGCAGTGGGTTGACCATGTGTTGTATGGCGATCGATCTTTGAGCTAAACCTAACCCTCTGAAGGTAGAAACAAGGCAGCGCTTTGACCTGACATTGACAGTGGTGTGAAATAAAATAGCGATCGATAATATATACATGGTTTTTAAAAAAAAATTCTGTCAAAATTGCTATTTTTTGAGACTTTTAGCTAATCGGTTTGCTAGAGTCGGTAAAGTCAGGTGTTATTTTTAACGCGAAGGTTTTGATAAAAATGCAATATTCGTACTAGTAACATCAATATAAGTTAAGTGATGTATGTACGGTAGGCAACATTATTTTTTTTTCACTTTTATTCAGTCGTTCAATAAAAAAATAGCTAATAAAGTGTTTCTCTCAAACCTACTGAAAGGAAGAGAATAACTCAGTCAAAAGCTTTATTTAATCAGTTATCAGTTATCAGTTATCAGTTATCGAGGAGTCACCGATCGCTGCTCCCTGGTCACTGCTCCCTGGTCGCTGGTCACTGTTCACTGGTCACCGATCGCTGCTCCCTGGTCACTGTTCACTGTTCACTGTTCACTGGTCACTGCTCCCTGCTCCCTGCTCCCTGGTCACTGGTCGCTGTTCGCTGACTCTTGTTCTTCCATCAACATGATTACCCCGTGAATTCCTTGCCTAGCGTCCATTAAAGGGGTGAGAGTAACTTTACATTGGATCGCCTTACCGCGCCGATTGATCGCATCTAGAATCACTTCAATAGAGCGAGATTCTCCTGCTAGACAGGAACGGATTTGTTGTCGCAACTGTCCGACTGGTAGACCAATATCGAAGTTTAAAAAATGTTGTCCTTCAACTTCGTTACTGCGCAAGCCCCAGAGATCTTCGGCTTTATTATTCCAAACTTGGACTTGCAGTTCGCGATTCACGACTACCACTCCACCGCGCAGACTAGTGAGGATCGACTCTAGAAAGGCATTGACTTGATTCAGTTCGTCGCTGCGCAATCGCAGTTCTTCATTAATTGTCTGCAACTCTTCATTGGAAGATTGCAGTTCTTCATTCATGGTTTCCAATTCTTCGTTAGTCGATTGCAGTTCCTCGTTTGTTGTCTCCAGTTCTTCATTAGAAGATTGCAACTCTTCGTTGGTTGTCTCTAATTCTTCATTGGTTGACTGCAATTCTTCATAAGCCATTTCCAATTCTTGATTGGAATGTTCTAGTTCCTCTTGCAACCGTCGCGAGCGGCTAACATCGATAAAAACAATGCTGCATCCCAGCATTCTCCCGTTAATGTCTTGCAGGAGCGATATTTGTACGTCAAAATACAAAGTCTCTCCAGAGGAAGAAATCCACTCTACCTCTGTTTGGTTGACGGTACGCCGTTCAGCATAGGCTTGGTCAATCCGAGAGCGCAGTTCTAGAGGGCGGTAAGAAATTTCTAAGTCTTGCAGCGGACGACCCAAATCTCTAGGATGAATATTAAATAAGTTGCGGGCGCGTTCGTTAGCTAATGTGAGTAGTCCATTGACATCGATCGCTATCTGTGCAGTGGAATTGAGGTCGAATGCTGTATCCCGAATGCGGACGTGGCTAGCTAAATAATTTGCTTCGTCATCGACGTGATTGTTCCCCATAAGCAACAAGCGATCGCGCATATTTCCTTTAGGAACTTTAATAAAAATTCGTCGCTTCAAATCAACCGGCGTGAAAGAATCGCCGTGACTGAGTAACATTTCTGCTTTACCTAAAAATAAGAAGCCAGCATCATTTAAAGCAAAGTGAAAGCGGGCAATAATTCTCGATTGAGCTTCAGCATTGAAATACATCAACGTGTTGCGACATAACAATAAGTCAATGCGGGAAATAGGTGCATCTTGTAACAAGTCATGACGACCGAAAATCACCGAACGGCGGAGGTCTTTACGAAAAGTATAAACCCCGTTGGAATTCTCAAAATAAAGTTCTAACATTTCCGGCGGAACGGAACTCACCTCTCGTTCGTTAAAAGTAGCGTGGCGGGCTTGGTTGAGCGCTTCTTCATCCACATCTGTTGCATAAATTTTGACGCGCTGACGCAACTGCTCGATGCCCACTACCTCAGCCATCACCATTGCTAAAGTGTAAGCCTCTTGTCCCGAAGCACAGCCAGCACTCCAAATCCGAATTGGTTCTGTAGGTTCCTTGCGGGCAGTAATTCGAGGCACAATTTCTGTTGTCACGTAGTCCCAAGTCGCGCGATCGCGAAAAAAGGACGTGACATTGATCAAAATTGTGTTGAATAAATAGACGAATTCCTCTGGTGCTACCTCTAGACGATCCATATAATCGCTAAAGCTGTCGAGATCGAGCGTCTGCATTCGTTTGCGCACTCGCCGCATCAAACTAGAACGCTTATACCCTGTAAAATCAAAGCCGCGATTGCGTTTAATGTAGTTAATTAACGCTTCAAACTCCGCATTAACCTCATCCGTCATCCCTCACCCCTCATCCCTTTACCTCAACTGCAACTAGTTTTACCAAGGCAGGGGCAATCTCGTTCAACGGTAAAACCAGATCGACAACGCCAGTATTAATGGCTGCTTCTGGCATTCCACCAAATTCAGCAGTTTTGTAGTCTTGGACAATGACAGTTCCACCCATTTCTTCAATTGCTCTGACTCCCATTGCACCATCGCTACCCATACCCGTCAAGACAACTGCGATCGCCTGTTGTTTGAAACTGGCGGCTACCGATTCAAAGAGCAAATCTGCTGAAGGACGAACAAAATGTACGAGTTCTGAGTGGGACAACGACAGGCTACCATCTGCATTAACTAATAGGTGATGGTCTGGCGGCGCAATGTAAACTGTCCCCGTACGCAAATAATCTCCCGGTCGAACTTGTACGACAGGCAGCTTTGTGCGACGGCTGAGAATATCTGCCATCATACTAGGGTAGTGAGGGCTGACATGCTGAACTACAGTAATAGCAGCAGGAAAATTTGCTGGTAATGCCGATAGAACTTGGCTCAGAGCACTCAATCCTCCTGCGGAGGCGCAGATCGCTACAACTTTCTGAGGCGGCGAGGAGTCTTCCAAGGCAGGATGTTCCATTTTTGCTTCAGGAGTGACTCCCGAGGCTGCAATACTCTGCGATCCTACCACTTGTCCATTCGCTACTGATGTATCGCTGCCGTTACTGTCGCTTTTTAAGATCAGTTGGCGCACTAAAGTCGCCTGTTGATGTGCGGCTCGCGCTTGTTCTTCAAACCGTCTAGCAGAATAAGTTTGCTGGCGATCGCGGGCGCGATTTCTCAATCGCTCTGTCAGGGCAGCTTTTTCTTCCAATGCTCGCAGTGCGCTCCACAGTGCATCTTCCAATGACTCTGACTGAGCGGCAAGTAAACTATCTGTAGAGTAAGCGTGACCCGTGCGACAGCGGAAGCGCATCAGCCTGCCTTCATCCAGTTCCCACAGCACGCCACCGCAATCTGGGCAAGCATACGGGGAGGGCGTACCAGGGCGATCGGGGTTTTGCATAGCATTTAACTCTAGTTCTGCCATGTCAGCCTCCATTTCCATATCATCAGATACGGTTGTTGTTTCTGTTACTACAGGCTGGTTCGCCAGCTCTACAAGCAAGGCTGCCATCTCTGTCACGGGTAAAATGCGATCGACTTCTACATTTTCAATTGCACTGCGCGGCATTCCTGAATACATTGCCTCTTCAGGATCTTGGACGATCGCCACGCCGTCTCGTTGCTTCACCGCCATCAGTCCTGCTGTCCCGTCATCTAGCGTCCCCGACAGTACCACGCCTACAACCCTTTGTCCGTATACCCGTGCTGCCGTGCGAAACAATGGATCTACCGCAGGGCGATGACCGTTTTCTTTAGGACCGCGAGCCAGAGTAATCGAGCCGCGTTTGACGAGCAAGTGGCGATCGGGTGGTGCGACATAAATTTTGCCATATTCGATCTGCTCGCCATCTTGAGGATGGAATGCTTTGGGGGAGGATTGCTTCTGACGCTTGGCGATCGCCCGATTGAGAATTTTCGGGAGAACACTATAACCTTCAGAGGGAATGTGTAGTACGACAAAAATTGCCGCTGGAATATCCGCCGATAAAAGGCTTAGCAGTTGAGACAGCGCTTCTACCCCACCAGCAGAAGCACCGATAACAATTATGTCGCGTCCGGGCATTGGTTAGTTAGGGAGTAGGGAAGAGAGACAAGGGGGACAAGGAAGCAGAGGAGCAGAGGGGCAGAAGGGCAATCGGAATAAATAAAGAATAACTATCTGGTAGTCTTTGTTTATCTATTTAATCAAACTAAGTTCACGCTAACAGAATATTAGATAAATAGCTTCATTCTTGAGAAAGTATAGAGCAGGGCAGAAGTCAGAAGTCGGAATTAACTAATAACTGATAACTGATAACTGATAACTGGTCGCTGGTCACTGGTCACCGGTCACTGTCTTCGGTAACTCAACGTGAAATGTCGAACCTTTACCTAGTTGACTTTCAACGGAAATTTTGCCTTGCATCATGTGGACTAGCGATTTGGTAATTGCTAAACCTAAGCCAGTCCCACCATGTTTGCGGGTTGTCGTTTGATCGACTTGACGAAATTCTTCAAAAATATGCTCTAGTTCCGATGTAGCAATACCAATACCAGTATCCTTGACACTCAGCATAAATTGTGTACTGGAAAGTTCGCAAGTTTTGATTTCTATACAACCAGATTCAGTAAATTTAATTGCATTAGAGAGTAAGTTGACTAATACTTGACGCAGGCGGTTACTATCATTAACAATTGTCAAGTTTTCGGTCTGCAAATCGACATTGATAGGTAACTGCTTCTGCTCCGCCAGAGGTCTAAGTTCATCAATAGTTGATATAACTAAACGATCTAAGCTAATTAATTCTAATTGCAGTTCTAGCCGACCTGATTCAATTTTAGATAGATCGAGAATATCGTTAATTAAAGCAAGGAGATGTTTGCCATTACTCAAAATGCGATCGATCATGCCAGATTGAGTTGCAGACAGAGCCGCAGAACGCTGACGTAACAAAACTTGCGCAAAACCAATCACGGCATTCAAGGGCGTGCGTAGTTCGTGAGACATGGTGGCGAGAAACTGAGATTTCAGCCGTGCTGCTTCGATCAATTGGAGATTTTGCTGCTCGATCCGTTGTCTGGTTAACTCCAGTTCTCGATTTTGTTGAGCTAAAGTCAAATTTTGAGCAGCTAGCCGTTCTTCCCTTTCCTCTAAAGCCTCGATTAAGCGAGCATTCCCGATCGCGATCGCCGCCTGTTCTCCTACCGCTGCCATTAAATTTTGGTCTTCGGGGTCGAAGGCATCAAGATTTTGCCAATTTCCCACCACTAATACACCCAAACGCTCTCCATTCATCGAAGCGATCGGCACTGCATACAAAGAACTAGGGGCTGGAGAGAATTCGGAATTCGGAATTCGGAATTCGGAATTAAATTCTCCTTGTCCCCCTTGTCCCTCTTCCCTACTCCCTGCTCCCTGCTCCCTGCTCCCTCTCATCAACCGCGTTTCCCCAGTCTCAAATACCTGCCTCAAGACTCCCAGATCGGGATCGAAAATTTCGGTTAAGAGCAATCTTTCCTTGCCAATACCCGCTGTGGCAGAAGTTTCTAATTCGTCAGTTGCAGAATTGTAAGTGGCGATCGCGGCAAAATCTGCATCGGGAATTCCATCACAGACAGCTCCGACGATAACGTGTAGTAGCTCGGATACGTCGGTTAAGCGTTGGTTGAGCAGGTTGCCAATCCGCTGTAAGACGCGCAGTTGTTGCTGCTGTTCGCCCAAAATGACGATCGCCTGACGCAGATTTTCACCAATTTCATTAGCCTCTTGATAAAGCCGTCCGTTATCTACTGCTAATCCAGCCCGACGACCGAGATCCTCGGCAAATGTCAAGTCGGCATTAGTATAAACTCGCTGTGACTCAGCTGCCACAAAACTAATTGCTCCGAGCGTTCTACCGCGTGCTTGAATTGGGACGCACAGCGCCGATTTCATCTGAATTTGGTGCAAACTTTGCAAATGGTCGCGATCGCGGGCAAGACTTTGGAGTAAGTTATCGTCAATCTCTGGGTATAAAACTGACTCCCCAGTATGGATAACCTGGGATACGCCCAACGTGCTATTTGAACTAACAGGGTAGTGACAAGCTAAAGCTTCTAGCCACCGTACCTGAGATAGTGCGGAATGAGCCACGCTCACTTGCCGGATCGAGCCGTCTGTTTCGAGAATGTGAATGCTGCACCAATCTGCTAGCTGCGGTACGCTCAGTTGAGCTAGGTTATTCAAAATAGTTTGATAATCTAGAGAAGCAGCCAGAATGTTGCTAGCTTCAACTAAAAATCGTTCTTGTTCTTCAATTCGCTTGCGCTCAGTAATATCAACAAATGCCCCTATACTGCCTCGGCATTGACCTTGTTCGTCAAATAAAGGGGCGGCATTGCCAAGCAATTTGACTGGGGGCGTACCTTCTTTGATTACTAAGTCTAACTCTACATCTAACACTGGTTGACCGCTGCTTGCCGCTTGTTGCATGGGTAACTCGGAAGCAGGAATTTCTTGACTTTGACGGAAGACTTTGTAACTTGGTCGTTCCTCTAATGGCGCGCTTTTAGAAGCGTTAGCATTTGGTGATAGCCCCATGAGCTTTGCCATCGCTGAGTTGACGCGAATATATTGGCATTTCGGATCTTGGGCGATCGCAATTCCCAATGGAATCACGTCGAGCAGCGTTTCCAACTCATTGACTCGCCGCGCCAAATTTTGGTTGAGGTTGATAATTTCAGCTTCCGAACGTTTGCGATCGCTCAAATCGACAGTAAAACAAATTGCCGTATCGGGCGACTGTTCTACAACTGCTGCACCTAATAGTACTGGCACTCGCGTTCCGTCTTTACGGATATACTCTTTCTCGTAATAGTTAAAACTGCCAGCCGTGCGCAGTTGTTCGACGACAAGTCGATTCTGCTCAGCATATTCTGGTGGTGTCATTTTTTGCCAGTGCAACTTTCCCGCTTTTAAGTCCTGCTGAGTGTAACCCACCATTTGTAAAAAAGCTTGATTTGCCTCAATAATTTCACCACTCAATTTGGTTAATATCACACCTACGATATTTGTCTCCGCCAAGCGCTGGAACCGAGATTCGCTCGCTTTAAGGGCAGCATCCAGTCTTCTACTCTCCGTAATGTCGCTCACAATTCCCGACATCCGGTACGGATAGCCGCGAGCATCTCTTTGAGCTTTTCCCCTAGCCACGCAATGGCGATATTCCCCAGAGGAGTGAAGCATCCGAAACTCAGCTTCACATTTATCTCCGTGTAGCAGGTGATTTCTGACTACGGTTTTGATCTCGGGTAAATCTTCTGGATGAATTAAATCTAACAGCGCTGTGGGGGTGTGAGTAAATTCTGCCCGCTCGACCCCAATAATTTCTAATAACCTATCGTTACAATAAACTTCATCGGTGGTACAGTACCAATCCCACACCCCATCATTAGCAGCTTCTAGTACTAATCGATAGCGTTCCTCGCTTTCCCTTAATTTACTGTTTGCCTCTTGAGCTGCCAATTCTGCTTTATGCAGGCGGATAGCATTGCGGAGAGTCTGGCTTAGTCCCTCTACCGACAGTTTAGATTTCGACAAATAGTCATATGCCCCCGCTTTCATTAACTGGACGGCGATTTGCTCATCTCCCTGCCCTGTCAATACCACCAAAGGAACTGTAAAGCCCAAAGAGCGGATTTGTTGCACTAAACTCAATCCATCGCCATCTGGCAAGCGATAATCTAAAAATACGCAGTCAAACTGCTGCTGTTGCAACTGGGCGATCGCTTCAGCACAGCCATTTGCTTCTGACAAGTCCATCTTCACCCCAGCAGTGACTAGCGCTCGCCTCACTGCCATGCGATCGACTTCATCATCATCTACAACTAGAATTTTGACTGCTTCTTCCATAAGAATCTGGAATCGGGAGTGGTATATACCCTGCTCCCTGCTCCCTGCTCCCTGCTCCCTTCACTTAAGGCATTTCACTTAAAGTCCAATAATTATTCAGCGTTGCCATAACTTGGATAAAGTTATCGAACGTGACTGGTTTGAGAATATATCCAGCGACATTCAGGTTGTAAGCCTCAACTTTATCTCTGTCTTCGTTAGATGTCGTCAACATCACGACAGGTATCTGTTTGAGATTGGCATCACCTCGCAATTCTCGTAAAAATTCAATTCCATTCATTCTGGGCATGTTTAAATCTAATAAAATTAATCGCCGCTCTTGCGGGATTGGCGATGGTTCGCTTTCACTTCCTCGCAAGATTGACAATGCTTCTATCCCATCACTAGCCGTATAGAGTGGATTGGTAATGTTATTTTTCTTAAACGCTCTTTTTACGTTCATGACATCCACTTCGTCATCCTCGACAAGCAGAATATGTATCATCTTGTCTTTCATTATGAAGTTTTATATATTCCATCTTGACTAAAATTGGAGCCTATACACCTCAATCGTTTGTAGTATTTTTGAGGGAGCAGGGAGTATTGAGTGGTTAGTGGCTAGTGGCTAGACTTTTCTCTAGTCACTAGCCACCAGCCACTAGTCACTGATAACTGCTCACTTCTTCCAAGTAAAATAAAAAGCTGCTCCTTCTCCTGGCTGTGACTTTAGCCGAATAGTACCTCCTTGTTGTTCGACAATTTTTTTGACGATCGCTAAGCCGATTCCCGTGCTTTCGATTGTGTCACGGGGCGACAGAGTTTGGAAGATACCAAATATCTTGTCGTGATATTCGGGCGCAATTCCGTCCCCGTCATCGGCTACGACAAATTCATAATTTGAGGCATACTCTTGCACGGAAATACTAACTCTGCCATCCTGCCTGGGGTGGTATTTAATGGCGTTGCTAATTAAGTTAGTAAAGACTTGTTGTAAAGGCAATTTTTCACTCAGGATTGTCGGCATGGGTGCAATTTCAATTGAGAACGTTTCAGGTGGAGAGAGAGAGTCAACGACCTCTGCTAACAAATCTCCTAGAGAAACTTCAGATTTTGGCGTGTCCATCCGTCCGACGCGGGAATATTGCAGCAATCCGTTAATTAAGGCTTCCATGCGATGGACGCGCCCCCGGAGTAGGTTCATTTGGTGGCGCGTGTCTGCTGTCAGTTTGTCTGATAGATCTTCTTCAATCCATTCTGATAAATTGGCGATCGCTCTCAATGGTGCTTTGAGATCGTGAGACGCAACGTAAGCAAACTGATCTAATTCTTGATTGCGCTTTTCTAACGTCACGTTGGTTTGCGCTAGCACGGTTGTGAGATAAGTTAATTCCTCTGCCCGCGTTTTGAGTGCGTCTTCCGAAGCTTTGCGATCGCTAATATCCAAACAGCAGCCAATATATCCAGCAAAACTCCCGTCGGGGGTAAACCGAGGACTGCCTTTTTCAAAGATCCAACGGTACTTACCATCCGCCCGTCGCAGGCGAAATTCTTGCGCGAACTCTTGCCGACTGTGAAAAGCTGATAAATAAGTTTCCACGCAACGAGAGACATCTTGAGGGTGTACTGCTTCAGTCCAGCCTTCGCCTAATTCCTGTTTTAAACTGCGTCCGGTAAAATTTAACCAAGATTGATTGGCAAACTCCCACAAACTGTCAGTCCCAGCCATCCAGATCATCAGGGGTGTGCCGTCTGCCATCGTGCGAAATCGAGCTTCGCTTTCCCGCAATTCTGCTTCTGCTTGCTTGGCTGCGGTGATATCCAACATCAATCCCCGCAGTTTAGATTTTCCCTCACGATCGCGAGCAAAGTGCAGGCGATCGCGCAGCCACACCACGCGCCCGTCTGCGGCTATACAGCGGTATTCCAAACTACAATCGCGACCTAGCTTTTCCTGGTGGTAAGACTGTACTACCCTTGCCCGATCTTCAGGGTGAATGAGATTCTGCCAAAAGTTCGGCTGCTGTAGCCACTGTTCCACAGGGTAGCCTAAAATTTCTGCTGCACTTTGACTGACGAAGGTAAATCGCGCCGTTGCTGGATCGTATTCCCAAACAATCGTGTCTTCCAGCCCGTTGACTAAATCTTGAAATCTCTGTTGTACGGCTTCTAGTTGTGTTACTTCTGGTTGTGTCTTTGCCGATTCCGGTACGGTTGATTTTACATCGGTTTGAGTAATAAAAGCGACTTGCCGAGCCGATCCGTCACTCTCTTTTGGGATAACTTGTTCTTGCCACCAATAATAGTTTCCATCTGCTGCCAAAACTCTGTAGGAGACAGTATAAGCCTGCTGGCGAGCGATCGCTTGCTGCCGTTGCTGGTAATAGCGATCGCGATCTTCAGGATGGATGGTCTGCCAAAGTTCCCCAGGAACTGTTTCTATTTGGCTCATTTAGTTTTTGACTGTATTAGCAACTTGATTTTCTATGCTAGGAAAAATTCTATTACACTGTTAGATAGATAAATTTTATCTAGATAGCATCTCAGTTGAAAGGTTAACTTACTCTCTTTGCCAGAAAGGGTAATATCTAAATATTGAAATTCTCGAAAACCCCTTATATGTAAGTCTTTCTGGTAAATATTGATAGAAATCACCGTTCTTTATCCAAAAAAAAATATAATTACGATCGAGTTAAGATTTATTATAAGTTTAAGTCGGGATAACTCAAATAAAAAAAATTAAAACAAGAGAAGATCGACAAGTTCTCTCTTGAGAGGGATGAAAAAAACTGGATAAAAGTATTAAAGCCATAAGTAGAGGTTTTTGCAGGATAGCAAAAGATCGTCTTGGCAATTATGGAGCATGAAAGCAAATGAGGATGGCAATGTAAATAAAAGTACTAAGATTAGATTATCGAACAAAGCTAGAGTTAAAAACTTACTTGATACAGCAATCCTACAAGAGTTTATGGAATGGCTAGAGCAGTGAGTAAGGGCTGCGATCTACCTCGCTTTGAATCCCACTTTACTTTTAGTTGTAGGACATGCAGCCAAAGCATCATCTGTCATTTATTACCAGACCAATGACAAATGACCAATGACAAATGACAAATGTAAAAAACATGAGTAAAATTCGCGTTGCTTTAATTGAAGACCACGATCTCACTCGCGTCGGGATCAGAACAGCACTACAACAGCGGCAAGAACTTGAAGTGGTAGGTGAAGCTGCCAACGCTAGCGAGGGTTTGCAGTTATTGCAGACAGTCCATCCCGATATTGCGATCGTGGATATCGGTTTACCTGATAAAGATGGCATTGAACTAACTAGGGAGATTAAGGCAGCCGCAAGCGAGGGAGAAGGATTCACTACCAAAGTTTTGATCTTGACTTTGCGAGACAATCGAGAAGCAGTGTTAGCTGCTTTTGCGGCGGGGGCTGATTCTTATTGCATGAAGGATATTAGTTTCGATAACTTACTAGAAGCATTGCGCGTCACCCACAGCGGCAATGCTTGGATCGATCCCGCGATCGCCCGCATTGTTTTACAGCAAGTCAAACCCGCACCTGCCGAAGTTCCTGCTGCTGTAGTCGCTGAAGTTAGTAAAGAAGACAAAGACAACAAAACTGTTGCTATCCATGCAGCTGATGAAGACTACGACCAAATGTTAGCTGCTTACCCCCTCACCGAAAGGGAATTAGAGGTATTGCAACTGATTGTAGAAGGTTGTAGTAATGCTGTAATTGCGGAAAAACTTTACATTACCGTTGGTACGGTAAAAACCCACGTCCGCAACATCCTGAACAAACTCTGCGCCGATGACCGCACCCAAGCCGCAGTCCGCGCCCTGAGATCTGGGCTAGTTGGTTAGGTCTTTAGTAGAGACGCGATGTATTGCGTCTCTACAGATACATATTTACAACTTCCTATCGCTTCAAACTCAACAACTCCTGCGGTGAGCCTAAGAGTTTGATTTTGGTGGCAGCAATTTCTTGCTGAGAATTGAGTAAAAAGAACCAAGAAACGTTCACGCCAAACACAGGGGTTTGCACTTTCCCCACGACTTGCACTTCCAAATCGCCATTTTCCACAACCTGGGAAATTCCTCGCTCTGGCTCCAACTTCATTCCTTGAGCTTCCCCCTGCAAGAAGGAAGCGATCGCCTCTCGTCCCAAAATTCCTGCTTCAAAAGGAGGATACATCACTCCATCTGTAGCGAATAAATTTGCACAGGCTTGATAATTTTCTGTATTTAAAGTGTCAAAGTAACGAACAATTGTAGATTCTGTAATGCCTGTTATTTGTTGTACCGTATCCTGCTGCGATCGCGTTGATGCTTCCATGCGATTCATTCATCCCTCTCGACAAAAACAGCTTGCTCTTAACGCTCACGATCGCATATAAGAGTAGGTCAAAACCTGCCCCTATAGAAGGATTCTAGAATTTGTGATTCGTAGTTCGTCATCAATCATTTGGGTGTACTATCCAAATGACCAATGACCAATGACCAATGACTAACCTAACCAGCGACCAAATCAAACAAAAAGCCTTAGAATTAGGGTTTCACAAAGTCGGCATTGCCGCAGTAGAAGCAGTAGGAACTGCGGAGCGGCAGAGGTTGCAAGCTTGGTTGCAACTGGGATACCAAGCAAACATGGCATGGATGGCAAACCCCAAGCGCGAGGATATTCGTTTAGTCATGCCAGAAGTGCGATCGCTAATTTGCGTGGCGCTCAACTATTACACTCCTCACCAACATTCTACAGATCTAGCAAATGCAAAAATTTCTCGTTATGGCTGGGGTAGAGATTATCACAAGGTACTGCACAAAAAGCTTAAAGCCTTGACTCAGTGGTTGCGATCGCAAGCAGCAGATATCCAAACGCGATTCTATGCCGATACGGGTCCAATTCAAGATAAAGCGTGGGCGCAACAAGCAGGTATCGGCTGGATTGCTAAAAATGGTAACGTAATTACACGAGAATACGGCTCTTGGGTATTTTTGGGTGAAGTGCTGACTGACTTAGTTTTGACCCCAGATCGACCCCATACGCAACATTGCGGTAATTGTACTCGCTGCCTAGAGGCATGTCCGACACAAGCAATTACGCAGCCTTTTGTCGTCGATGCCAATCGCTGCATTGCTTATCATACAATCGAAAATCGTGCCGAACAGTTACCTGAAGCGATCTCTTCCCGTCTTAATGGTTGGGTAGCTGGTTGCGATATTTGTCAAGATGTTTGTCCTTGGAACCAGCGTTTTGCTCGCACGACAGATATTAACGAATTTCATCCTTATCCGCACAATCTTGCCCCAAAACTCACAGAACTAGCAACAATAGAAGACGGCGAGTGGGATCGGCGCTTTACAGGTTCAGCCTTGCGGCGGATCAAACCCGAAATGCTGAGAAGGAACGCCCGTGCTAATCTTGAATCGTCGGCTACGATTGTTTATTCCGATTCACTGTAATGACCATTAAGGTGATATTTTTTGATTTTGACGGTACTATTGCCGATACACTTCACTCCATTGTCGGTATTACTAATCGCTTAGCTGTAGAATTCGGACATAAACCCATCAGCACCGCAGAAATTGCTCAGATTAAAAACCTAAGTTCGCGTCAAATTATCAAACAATCAGGAATATCAATTCTCAAATTTCCCCTGTTAGTTGCTAGAGTCAAATCAGAGTTGAATGCAGAAATTTCTAAAATTCAACCTTTTCCCGAGATTAAAGAAACTCTACTCGAATTGAGAAAACGAGTCGATAAAGTCGGCATCCTGAGTTCTAACTCTAAAGACAATATTTTTGCTTTTTTGGAACTCAATGATATGGATTATTTCTTTGACTTTATTTACACAGAAGCCGCTCTCTTCAGTAAGAGTAGAGTCATCAAAAAGATTTTGAAGCAAGAGAGGATTGCACCGTCAGAGAGTGTCTATGTCGGCGATGAAACCAGAGATATAGAAGCAGCAAAAAGAAGTAAAGTCACTGCGATCGCTGTTAGTTGGGGTTTCAACTCCGCCGCAGCGCTGGAACAATATCAGCCCGATTTTCTCATCCACCAACCAGCAGAACTGATCGCGGCGATCGACAAATTAAATACTAGTTGTTAGTTGACGGTTGACAGTTGATAGTTATCAGTGACTAGTGACTAGTGACTGGTGGCTAGAATTGCTCCCCCCTGCTCCCTGCTCCCTACTCCCTGCTCCCTTTCTACTGATAACTGCCTACTCTTCGTCTGTTGCCATTTCTTCCATCAGGCTGACTCGATCGATCGCAAATCCTAATTGCATCGCTAACTGAACAAATAAATCGATTTCTTCTTGTTGCCAATTTCTCGGTTCGGAACAGTGATGGGCAATTAACAATCCCAGTAACTCATTGTTTTTCAAGATTGGTGCTACCAAATTAGCTTTAACTGCAAACTGCTCTAATAATCGGCGATAGCAGTCTTCAACTCGTCCCTCTTGGTAAATATCATCAATGACTGTGACATGACCTTGCTGGTATATTTCGGCATACTTTTCTCTCATGCAAGGATCGTCAATTCTCACTCTTAAAGTTTGGGGCCAGCCTGGGGCAACAGACTCCGCCACGACAATGCCATCCCAATTACTAGAATCTAGACCGTAAACGACTACGCGATCGGTTTTGATCGCCCGTCTGACTTCTTTCACAGCAGTTTTCAGTAACTCTTCTAAAAATTGAGCTTGCTGAATTCGCAAAGTAATTTCTGTGAGTAAATCGGCACGTTCGGCATCAGCTTCCTGCTTTTCTAAAAATGCAACTTGTTCGGATGCTACTCCTACCTGTTTTGCCAAATGGGAGAATAACTCAACTTCATGAGGCAGCCAAACTCTAGGTTCAGAACATTGATTAACAATCAATAAACCAAATAATTGACCGTTTTTAGTAATCGGCGCTACCATTTGCGCTTTGATCGCAAACTGTTCCAACAATTTAATATGACAATCTGTCAGTTCTCCCCCATAAATATCGTGAGTCACGCAAATTCGACCATTGATATACTTTTCTACGCCCTCGTTCGACTCAGAAAAATACGTATCGGTAACTTTAATCTTTAAGCAGGAAGGTAAGCCAGGTAGAACAGATTCAGCGACAACACTACCACTCCAGTCAGGATTAAATTGATAGACGAAAACTCGATCGGCACTGAGGGCGCGACGTAGTTCCTTTGTCGCAGTTTTTAATAACTCGTTGAGATATTGTGCTTGTCGAAATTTGAGCGAAATTTCCGTCGCTATTTTAGCTGATTCAATCGTGGCAATTTGTTGATGGCTAACATCAACCTTTTCTAGTGCTGCACTATTGAGAATTGCTAGCGGAGAGTACGATTCATCCGGTTCTAATTTCGGCTTGTCATCTGCATCGACAACAGATTTTGCTGGACGCATGGCACGATTGGCAAAAAAAGCAGTCAACAAACCGATGAGTAGCAGCGATGCGACAACAGTTTCGATTAAAAGAGTCACTGGCAGCTGAGTGGGAGAATCAGCCAGGTCTGGATTGTCCACGCGGGCTTCAGCTTGGGCATTAAACTGCGGGACTACGCGATCGTCAGCTTGCGCAAGGGTTTTGTCAGTCAAAACTGGCAACATCCCAATGGCAATAATTAACGCTACGATCTTGGTTCTAAAATTGCTTTTTTGCCACCAAAGGCGATGTTTGGGAAGCGGAGTTGCTGGGTCTGGATTATTACGGCAAGATGGCGGATAATTGTTTCTAGAGCCATAAATTTTTATACTGCTAAACTTGTAAAATCGTATACTTTTAGAAATGGCGATACGGCTACTGGTGGAATACTGCTCGGCAAGATGGGAAGGAAATTGACTCATTGTGCGCTCGCTTGGCTAATACTCTGAAGACTGCTGCCGAAAAAAACTTTTACATCTAGCATCTTGAGGTCATTTTTAAATTTTTGCAATACTTTTCAACATAGGTAGCCCCATTTAGCTTTTTGATTTTAAACTTATGTACTTACTCCTCGGTCAACTTGTTTATACCAGCTTTGCTGGCAAAGGATTCAAAACTGTTTGCAGTCCGCAGGTTTCGCCAGAAATTCAGCAAGCTTTCTTGCAACATGTAGTTTCCCAACATTGGGATTCTTACAATCCTCCAGAACCCAAATATCGTGCGGCTTACATATATCAAATCGACTTAGAGCAAACTTTGTTTGGCTGGTTATACAACGATGGTGTGGACGAGCTAGGACGCGGCAACGTACCATATTTTATTTGTTATTACATTTCAGAACCACTATTTGATTTTCAACTAGCAAATATATTTACTTGTTTGGAGAGAGGTCCAGTAGCAATCTTAGATCGACATCAGCCTCGTGCATATGTAAAAACTAAGGTTTTATCGAATTTGTGGGACTACCAACCTGCAAAAGCAGGGGTATCAACTCCTCTGTACCTGCGACAGCAAAGCTATACAGACTTGCGCCAAGGAAATTTGTTAGAGCTATTTGTGCCGATTGACGCACAGGAAAGTGCCGTTGATTTCCCAGCAAGAACTTACGAGCAGCAAATGGCGAATCTTTCTATTTATAGCAGTTATGCAATTGATGGCTTAGAACTCGAACCGGGACAAGTTCTCACAGCAGATGCTGCGACTATTGCAGTCGATCCGATCGCCTCTGAGAGTCAGTCAAAACCCAAGTTACCGTTGTATCAATTCTACAAACAGACATTAGGAAAAGATCGAGAGTTAGAAAGTTTGATTCAAAAGGGTTCGACAAATTTATTATCCAAATACAAAAAAAATTCGACTGCCAGCCGCGATCGCCACCCTGCCTCGGCAAATACTAACTCCGGTCGCTTGGCATTAGCAGGAAATAACTTTTCCCAAATCGATTTTCAGCCGTTGCCATTAGGACAAACAGTTGATGGTAACGCCGAACGCCTGACTTGGTGTTATAAAAACTCTCAACTTTGGCTCAAGGTTGGCATTTTAGCAAGTGCCGTAGCGCTGGGGTTTTCGCTATACGGTCTGATCCATTCGGGGATGTCTAATACCGATTCGCGAGTCTACGTAGCATCGCAAGTCAAGCGCAATCGAAACTACAAAGCCCTGGCAGCAGTTCCTAACGTCCCTTCAGGCATGTTTCGTTATGGTGGCTCTACTACTTTTGCGCCACTGCGATCGCCCGCAACTGTCGCGACGATCGCCCAAGCTCAACCGCAATTCGATCTACTTTATACCGATCCTTATAAAAATAGACATGGCTCTACCGTAGGCATCCAAATGCTGCTAGCAGGTAAACTCAGCTTCGCACAATCTTCTCGCCCGATTCGAGCAGCAGAATTAAGACAAGCCCAACGACTCGGTTTTACTTTAGAACAAATTCCCGTGGCGATTGATGGCATTGCTCTATATGTCAATCCTCAAGTTGCCGTAACTGGGTTAACTCTGTCCCAAGTTAAAGATATTTTCACTGGGAAGATCGTTAACTGGAAACAACTCGGTGGTTCGGATTTACCGATCGTACCCATTAGCCGCGATCCTCAAGTCAGCGGTACTGCTGATTTTCTGCAAGAAAAAGTTCTGGCAGAAGAAAACTTTGGCTCCAACGTGCGATTAGTTAACACGACAACCGATGCCATCCGTGCTGTCGCCAAAACTCCAGGCGGAATCAGCTACGCTACTGCCTCAGAAGCAGTTCGCCAGCAGAGCATAGATCCTATTTCTTTAGCAACCATCTCTCCCTTGCCACTGGCTGCTAGTAACGGTGGCTTTGTTTCTCCTTTCGATCTGCAACGCAAAAATGTCGCTAATACTACAGCTTTTGCTAACGGTACTTATCCCTTAACTCGTCGCCTTTACATCATCGTCAAGCGAGATGGCAGCGTTGACGAACGCGCTGGGATTGCCTACACAAATTTATTATTTTCTGAAGAAGGACAGCAACTCGTGGAGCAAGCCGGTTTTGCCCCCTTGCGCCTACGCTGAGATTTTACCTTCTAAATACTCGCAAAAGTGAAAAAAATTTATTTTTTTACGTCTGGAGATTTCTTTTATCAGATAAACTTTTTTTATCTAAATATATTGGCTTTTACGAATTGTCTAGTCTGCCTCTAATGCTCGATGAAGACTCTAAGTTTTTTCTTTAAAACAGTGGACTGGCTGATGACTTGCTACTATGCTCGAAAGAGAGGATTTGTCAGCCTAATAACCGCCAACAACTGTTTGATTCAAATGCAAGACATTATAGAGACACACGGCTGTGAACTTCACGGAGTTGCACCACGCCTCATTCAACTAGAACGCGCTATATGCAATCCCTTTAGAGTCTAAATGTGCGTTTTTAGGAGCAGCATCAGAATTGCAGGTAGATTGACCGCAATTATATTTATTCTACTGTCGCAGCAAAATCAAGTGTAATCCTTGGAGTTATTTGCTAGCAATGCAGTGAATAGTGATGTATGGTATTTAACTTTCAGGAATAATAACTTAGTGGTATGCTGCTGCTAATCAATCGCACGTAACAATTAAGCTAATGTTACAAAAACCCTAGAGCCAAAAAAACTATGTCAGTGAAACTTCGCAAGCAGCATCTAACCGTGTCACCTCAAAACTTACCAAAAAATAGAACATTTAATCTTTTAAGCATCGGGCAAAGAGGCGTAGGAAAAACGGTTTTCCTCGTCGGTAGCTATACGGAGCTACAGACTGAAAGTTCCAAAAAGCAACCGCACAAATTATGGTTTGAATGCCAAGACAACCAGGTAAAGGAAAACGTAGATAAAATTCTTAAATATATAGATCAGACGGATCAGTATCCACCACCGACGATGAAAGTCGTCAACTTCAGCTTTAACCTAAAACGACAAAGCTTGTGGGGCGAAAAAACAGTATGCCATTTCCGCTGGAATGATATCCCTGGAGAAATCTGCGACGTTCACAACTCTGATTTTCGCGAACTCGTGTTTAACTCGCACGGCTGCTGCGTATTTATTGATGCCTACGCTCTCAGGCACAGCGATGCTTACATTCAAGTATTGGAAAATATCTTTGAGCAAGTTATGGCATTGACGAGCTTGGTTTATCTCAATGGATTAAATTATCCATTAGCTATAGTGCTAACTAAGTACGATCTATTAGAATCTAATGCAGCAACTCAAAAAGTCATAAAAAATAAATTAGAACCTTTGATTGCTCATCTCAATACCGTCAAAGCGCGCTACGAGATTTTTCATTCCTCCATACCTCTAGTCCGAGAAAACAACATCGTCACTCTCAAACCCAAAGGAACAGCCATCGCTTTTCTTTGGTTAGTATGGGAGCTAAACAAAATACATAGCTCCAGTGCAGATAGTCAGCTTTTGGGATTAATTCATCGCCTTATCCCTGGCGATGCCAACGCTCGCTCGAAGAACCCTAACGGAGTGATGCAATCTTTATTCGATTCTAACCGCAAAGCGAGTACTCAAAGCGATCGCCACTCCTCCCTCAAGGAGAAAATGGGGTCGAAACTCGGGTGGTTCCTTGGCATTGGTTTAGTTGGAATAGCTGTATTGTCTCTACTCGGTTACCAACGGTCTACTTCACAGATTCGCACGGGTGAAGCATTGTACGATGTTGAAGCTTTACAACAAGCTGGACAAATAGATAAAGCGATCGCTTCGTTGGAACAACTAGTACAAAACAATCCCGATAATATAGATTTGCGTTTGCGCTTAGCAGAGCAATACGAGCTAACAGGTAATGCTGCTGGTGCAGAAAAAACTTACGACCAAATTTTGGCAAGACAAAACAATAACCTTAAAGCTTTAGTACGCAAAGCTGTGCTGCGTCAAATTCATAAAGATAGTCAAGGTGCGGCTCAGTTATTTGAGCAAGCAGAAGCAGCGGCTCCAGATGCTCTGAAACCACAAATTCGCACCTTAGCTAAAAAAACCTTAAATTCTTCTCAAGAAAATCAGAAGTTGAAAGGAGCGAAAACCACAGAACCCAAGAGCGATTGATAGGTTTTATCCTCCAGATAATTGCGGCTAGCCCTCAAATCTTCTCTGTCCGTATAGGGGAAAGTGTAGCATTTGTAGCTGCTCGAAATTTGCAGTTCGATTGGCAACTTATCTCTAGCCTCTTTTTGATGAGTGTTGCGTTCAGAGAAGTTCTTCCATTAAAAAAGTCTTTACTAGAAGTGAATTGGCTGTATAATAATTTACAACGCTATCAAGATCGTTTGGATAATATGCATCTGTCAGATAAAAAACGTTACAGTCTTGATGCACGCACTACTAGTAAAAGCTAGCTCAACAACCAACAGCCAATCGGCAATTTATAGGTTGAGTGCTAGCAGATTTACCGAAATAATGTATGAAGAAAAGCCGCAAGTTGCAATTAATAATTCTGTGGTTACCTATATCTAGTTTTTGCTTCTGTTTCAATCTCCTTTCAATCGATATAGTAAGAGCAGAAGCATGTTCCGATCGCGAAATTAATTCTTATATAACAAAACTAGGCAACACTAACGAATGGATATTTACTGTAGCAGCACTGAAAAAGTGTGGCGATCGCGCAGTCAAAGCATTGAGTCAAGAATTACAGCAAAAGGACGAAAGCATTAGAATTAATGCGGTTGCCGCTTTGGGAAGTCTGGGAGCAGCGGCGCACTCGGCAATTCCGGCTTTGAGCGTTACAGCTTTAGCAGATAAAAGTCCCGTAGTACGTTCTAGTGCAGCATACGCGCTTGGTAGTATGGGAGTAGCAGCAGAAAGTGCCGTCCCCGCGCTCACAGTCGCACTACAAGATGAAGATAGATCGGTGCGAGCGATGGTTGTATCTGCAATTGGTAGCATGGGGGCAGCAGCAGAAAGTGCCGTTCCCGCACTGAGCCAGACGCTCAGCGATCCCGATCGCACCGTGCGATCGAACGCTATCTATGCTTGGGCTAAAATTGCGACTGGCTGGCAGCAAAAAGCCGCAACGCTTTCCCATCTCCAATTAGAACGAGACATTCGCGAATTGGAAACGGCGCTGAAAATTATTGAAACCAGTCAAGAGTTATTTCCAGAAGCAGAGGTAGCGCTCTTACGTCAGTCATTGCAAATACTCAAATCGCAGCGATACCCCAATTGGAGCGAGAACGTACTGAAATTGCTCTCGCAGTATCGATGGCTACCAATTGGGATAGTATATATCGCTACGCTGACATCATTTTGGTCGCTACTCCTCTGGCAGCGTCCGCTGTGGATTTTAGGTATTAACAATGCATTACAACGATACTCTAGCATTGCTTTACCTGGTTTTTCCGGCCGAATAAAATTGCCAATTAACTGGTTAGTTTTAGTTAGTTTTTTCCACTATCATCCCAGGGTGCTGAATGCTTGGTTTGCTACCCAAACGCTCGATCCTCAGACGCAGCAGCAGGCACTCGCTCAATCTAATGCTGCAAGCAAACCTACCGATCTGCCGTTGTTAGAAGCAGACAGCGTGCAAAAATATGCCAAAGCAATCGCCTGGGAATGTATCAAGCAGACATTTCAACCAGCCGCAGTCAAACGCGAACAATTACTCAGTGAGATTGGAGCGATCGCGGGATACGATACCGCTAAAATTTACTTAGAACATTTAGAACAAAATCTCGGTTTGCTGCAAGCGATCGGTAAGGCACAAGATAAAGTGCGCTTTACTCACGATCTGTTAGCAGAATATCTAGCTAGCCAATATCTCGTAGAATTATGTTGCGACAATGAAAACAACTGGCGCAAGTTCTTGGCACGAGTAGACACCGTTCCCGATTGCGTGGCGATGAAGAGATTTTTATTATCTGTACGAGACTGCTGCATGGCTTTACAAGCAACAGTAAAAGTGCCTAGCTTTGTCACTGAAGAACTGAGTCAACGTGCTGGTATCGCTCAAAAATCACCCTCACAGATCCAGGCTGTATAGGCTAGTGGAAATTGGTAACGGGTAGTTGGTGAAAGGCAAGTCGTAAGTCGTAAGTCGTAAGCCATTTTTCTCCCTCAGCTCCCGATCGCTCCGCGACTCTATCTTCCCCCTGCTCCCTGCTCCCTGACAACTGATTCGCTAAACTACTCGTATAAGAACGATAGTATTAGCAATACATGACACCAGAAGAAATTGCCAACACCCTAACAGATTTATTTCATTCTGCACCCGTACAAGCGATCGCTCCTGGTTCCTGGCAAATCGAAACACCGGAATTTCGCCTATTAGTTCTGCTATCAGACGATCGCTCTTGGCTGCGAGTATTATTACCAATTGTATCGGCGCAGGCAGCTCAACCATTTATGGAACAGTTGCTTGAAGCTAACTTTGACGACACTCAGGAAGTACGCTACGCCTTACATCAAGGAGTCGTGTGGGGAGTCTTTCAGCACAATCGTGCAAGCTTGAGTACGACAGATTTTACCGAAGCGATCGCGCGCTTAATTTCCTTAAATCAAGCGGGGTTAACAAATGCATTTAGCCAATTGGTAGAAACGAAACTACGGCAAATCGTTACAGCGCAAAAGCAGCAAGGACAATCTCTAGAAGCTACCCTGCAAAATCTCAGCAGAATGTACGATGAGGGATTGCTAGGCGACTTACAACAAGGAGCAGAGTCGCGGGAGCAAGTCATGGCAGCATGGAAATATCAGTTAGAAAGGTTGTGGTTAGAAGTAGAACCATAATGGATATTATTCAAATCCTCCGGCAAGACTACCAAAGATTTCCCGACAACCAGACATACAGCATCTATGCTTCAGATGTCTTTTTCCAAGATCCCCTCAACCGTTTTCGTGGTGTCGAGCGATACAAACAGATGATTAATTTCATCAACACCTGGTTTATTGCTGTCAAGATGGATTTACATGATATTCGCCAGGAAGGGGACACCATTAAGACAGAGTGGACGTTGAGTTGGAATACTCCCCTCCCCTGGAAACCCCGCATTGCTATTCCTGGCTGGAGTGAGTTACACCTCAATCCCCAAGGATTAATTGATTCCCACATCGATTACTGGAACTGTTCGCGATTAGATGTGGTAAAACAGCATTTTGGGAGTGGAAAGGGGTGATGAAGTGGTCATGAGTGAGTGGTAATTGGTAACTGTCAACTGATAACTGTCAACTGATAACCGATCGGCGGAGTAAACCTGATGATTGCTAGTCCACAATTACAATGGATGTCGCCGCAAGAGTATTTAGAATGGGAACCTATGCAACAACTGCGCCACGAGTATATCGACGGCGAAGTTTTTGTCATGACTGAGGGAACAAAACCTCATAATCGCATTGCTTTAAACTTAGTCACAGCTTTAGATAGTCATCTGGTTCAAAGTGGTTGTGAAGTGTACATTTCAGATGTGAAAGTACAAGTTGTGACTGCTAATAGTTATTGTTATCCAGATGTTGTTGTTACCTGCGATCCAAGAGATCGGGAATCTAATTCAATCGTTCAACATCCTTGCCTAATTGTTGAAGTGCTTTCCCCTTCTACAGAAGCATACGATCGCGGTGGGAAATTTGCTCGATATCGTCAGTTAGAAACTTTGCAAGAATACGTTTTAATTGACTCCGAACAAATTGGTGTAGATTGTTTTCGTCGCAACGAACAAGGTTTGTGGGTACTGTATCCTTATACGACAGAAGATACGATAACTTTGGTAAGTGTGGGGTTATCTTTACCCGTTACTGCACTCTATCGTCAAGTTAAATTCGATCCTAAAGCAGCAGAGAGTTAAATCGCGATCGCATTTTGCACCTTCATCTTTTCCGACAGATATATTCAGCCATAGTTGGTGAAAGATAGTTTGATTCAAATTCAAATCCAACTCGATCCAGCATTCCTTCTATAATCCAAGCAAAAGTGCTGTATTCTTCCCGAACGTGCGTTTCAAAATCATCTGCGGGATCTTCAAAATCAACGCCAACTTGCTGTAAGTCATTGTAGTGCCAAGTAGGAAGTTTCTGCATAGTTCTTTTGCCTCAGTAATTCCTTGCTACAAACAAGATAAGACATTAATTCGAGCCTATGTGGAAAACAAGACTACCCTGAAGCACATCTGTGCGATCGCCATAACTACTTACAGTAATCGATTGCGCTTTGTCAAAAAATGGTTTTGCTGCCACTTCTAATAGTTTAACTAAAGGTAATTGACGCTCTAAAATTGCTCGACTTCTAGGTAAATCCAAATATAGATAACCTTGATTTGGCTGAGGAATGGCTTTAATGACAGCTTGGAACTGAGAATTCTTCAGTAAAGAACTAGTTTTTGCCGCTTTTAAAGCTGCATCCATTGCTGCAACTGAAGACGTGAAAATTTCGTATTTATCTATGGTAGTATAAACACCTTCGACTTTAGCTTTAAGAGTAAGTAACGAGCGATCGCCTAGTTCGGATGGACTAGATGGAACTGTATTTACCTGCGTCCAAGCATAGATTTTTTGCTCTTCAGAAAATAGAGGTGTAATACTTAAACCTCTATTTTCAGCGATTGTATTGAAGCGTTCGATCGCTAAATCTGTCCCTTCAGACTTCTCAGCCACGAAAATCCAATCAGCACTCGTACTAACATCTGTTTGGGGTAGCATTCCTAAAGCATATTCCCCTTGCACCCAGCTAAAAATATCTTGCGAAATATCTATACCCCAACTATCTTGTAATTTAGCTAAAGGTTGAGTTACTAAGCGCGAAATTGCATCATTACTAGAACCAGATAGGACAGTTGTAACTTGTCTCCATAACTGATTTAAATTAGTATTTTGTAAATGGCTCAAATCTAAACCCGCGATCGCTAATCCCGTTGTTTTAGGTAAATATTGTAATGCTTGCACGGGTTCAGATAGCATCTTGCCAGCAGGAGCGAGTTCTGTCTGAGTAGCAGCAGCGATTGAGGTTTCTGCAACAATTCCTTGCGGATTTAATTTTAAGGCGATAATTTGACTGTCATAAATTTGCTCTTGCGGTTCTTTCCCCAACCAAGTTGTCACTTGAGGTAAATTGAGAAAGATCGTGCCAATTCGCTTGGCTGGTAATAAACTTAATGCGTGCTGATATTGAGCAGAATCATTCAAACTCAGATCGGGTGCTTGGACGTTATTAATTGCCTCTCGCAATACTTTAGGATGATTGGCAAATAAAATAAAGCGATCGCCCACTGCTGCGCCGACAAGAGAGATTCGTTCTTGTAGGGGCGCACGGCTGTGCGCCCCTACATTTACCCGATCGCGATCGGAGAAAATATTAACGCCTTGATAAGTTTCTGAAACTAAATCTCTACCCGCGATCGCCCGTTGGGAAAATAATAATTGTAAAAATTCTCTACTTTTAGCCGGATTTCTGCTAGTTAATACCATTAAATATCCTGGCTGATTGCCATTTGCCACATCGCGATCGATATCTGGACTCGTCACAGCCAAAGTAACTTCTTCCCCCAGCCAAGGTTGAATATCTTGGCGATAGTCGAGACTACTACTAGCTAGTAAACTAGATTTAAAGCATTCTAGTTCCTGACGCGACTGCCTGCGATCGCTCGGACGTGCGACTAATTGCCGCAACGACTCTAGTTTTTCTGGATTGACTAGCAAAGATACCATTGCAGGTGCTTGCTTAGGCACAAATATCGCTGCTGCTGGTATATTTGTCGTACCACCTCGTAGTAAGCTGAGAGGACTTTGGGCATTAATCCAATAAAAACAGCCAATTCCGATCGATAGCAGTACTACCACACCAGCTGCGATGGCAGAAAAAAATAAGCTTCGCTTCATGGTTTGTCATTCGTCATTGGTCATTGGTCATTTGTAAGTCAGTGTGATAAATGACAACTTTGTACAGACGTTACATGTAACGTCTCTACACTGACAACTGTTAACTGTTAACTGATAACTGTCCCCAGCCCCTCATTATGAATCCTTTTAACCAAATTAGTGTAGAAGAACTGGCTCAGATGTTAAGTTCTGATGCTAGAGAGCAATTGCAATTGATCGACGTGCGCGAACCGGATGAAGTCGCGATCGCTCATATTGATGGGTTTGAAGTTCTACCCTTGAGTCAATTTGCAAATTGGGCTGATTCTATCCCCACACGCTTCGATCCTCAAGCAGAAACCATAGTTATGTGCCATCACGGTATTCGTTCGGCTCAGATGTGCCAGTGGTTGAGTCGTCAAGGTTTTACAAATCTTAGAAATTTAGCAGGGGGAATTGATGCTTACTCCGCTGCGATCGATCCATCTGTTCCTAGATACTAGGTATCAGTTATCAGTTATCAGTTATCAGTTAACCAACAATCGCCTTCACGCAGCGTAGCGTTTACTGTCAACCGTCAACCCTTCACTACTCACTGTTCCCCGTTCCCCATCCCCATCGGTGTTTAGTAATAATTGCTACCAAATGATTTTCAATTTTAAGGAAAAGTACAGTCTATATTAGATTTAGGGTTGCTAAAGCTACATAGAGTATTGCTCCCCGGTTGAATTTATTTAGATAGAGGCTTTAACTCTGCCGAATGCAGGCTATAACATTTAAAATGTTATGCATGTATTGACAGTTGATAAATTTTATGCACTAAAAGGATATCTTTTTTGAGAAATAGCTAAAACCGTAGGAGAGTTCAGGCACAATCGAAATATAACTTTGTATTTTATTTAAAACGGTCTATCTTTTTTGCTATCTTGAATAACTAAAAATTAAAAAAATCTACAGATTACATTTACATTTTTTAACCTCGCTTCTCATCTCACTAGTCTCGTTTTACCTATGCAAGTGCAGCTAAACGATCGCCAACAGCATATACTTTGGGCAACAGTACGACACTACATCGCCACTGCCGAACCAGTGGGTTCAAAAGCTTTATTGGAAGAATATAACCTCGGCGTGAGTTCTGCAACCATTCGTAACGCGATGGGAATGCTAGAAAAAGCTGGTTTACTTTACCAACCCCACACCTCGGCGGGAAGAATTCCCTCTGACTCCGGCTATCGAATTTACGTCGATCGCCTCATGACTCCTTCAGATGTTTGGGGACGGCAGGTAGAACAGCTACTTCAAGAGCAATTAAAGTGGGAAGATTGGAGCCTGGAAGCTTTATTAAGAGGCGCAGCGCAGATTTTAGCCAAGGTAAGTGGTTGCATTACTTTAATTACCATGCCTAGCGCTAACATGGCACGGTTACGCCACATTCAACTGATTCAAATTGAGTCAGGGCGGATAATGTTGATTGTGGTGACAGATACTTATGAAACCCAGTCAGTATTGTTAGATTTGCCGATTTCAGAAGCGGATACACTCTTAGAATCAGATCCAGAAGTTATAGAAAGAGAGCTACAAATACTCTCCAACTTCCTAAATAGCCAACTGCGCGGGCGATCGCTGTGTGAATTAGCGTCACTTGACTGGAATCAATTAGACTGCGAATTTCAACAATATGGCGATCGCTTAAAAACTGTATTTGCAGATATTTGTCGGCGGACTCAACCGCTTCCAGCTAGTACTCAAATTGCAATTCGAGGCGTATCTGAAGTTTTGCGTCAGCCAGAGTTTGCCGAGTTACAGCAAGTCCAGACGATTCTACATCTATTAGAAGAAGAACAGCAACAGCTGCTACCTTTTATTTTTGAAGAACCAGAATTAGATTCTAACTCCAGGCGGCGAGTTACAATTCGCATCGGCTCGGAAAATACACTCGAACCTATTCGTGGTTGTACCCTAATTTCATCCACCTATCGACGCGGTACAGTTCCCGTTGGCAGCGTGGGAGTCTTAGGACCAACCCGTTTAGATTACGAAACTGCGATCGCCATAGTCGAAGCTGCTGCTGATTATCTATCTGATGCATTAAGCAACTAGCAAAGAATGACTATTCTACATCTTGCCTTTTTGCATCACTTCTTGTAGATGTTGGCGGATTTCTTGCGCTTGCTGTTTATCTTGTTCGCGTAATTTTTGGAACAACTCTACACAAGGTTGAGAATCCATTGACTGAGCGTCATTGATGTATGTTTCATATGCTTTGACAGCTTCAGCCTTATGGTGCAACGCTGTGAGCAAATCGTATTCTAAATTGCTCATTGCTCTTTCACTTCCAGTAGCAGTCATAGATTTACCCTCCAAATTCAAACTCGTAACTAATAACCACCTTACTTACCCAAATGAGAACTTCATCTGTCAAAAAGTGGATGCATGAGGAGTGAGGAGTGAGGGGGACAAGGGAGAATAACGACAAATGACTAATGACCAATGACCAATGACTAATAAAGACATTGACTCTATCCTGAAACCATATCAGCGCTTTGGCGTACATCTCGGTTTAGAACGAATTCGACGACTGCTAGCCAATCTGGGTAATCCTCAGCAGCAAGTTCCAGTCATTCACGTAGCAGGGACGAACGGTAAAGGATCTGTCTGCGCTTACCTGTCTGCCGTACTCAAAGAAGCAGGCTATCGAGTCGGACGCTATACTTCGCCTCATTTAGTAGATTGGACGGAACGCATTTGCTTAGACGAACAACCGATCGCACCAAAAACGCTACAGCAAATATTGCTACAAGTCCAGCAGGCAATTTCGCCAGACGAGGAAACCCCAACTCAATTTGCCCCAACTCAATTTGAAATTATTACTGCTGCGGCTTGGTTGTACTTTGCCCAAGTTCAGGTAGATATTGCAGTCATAGAAGTTGGTTTAGGAGGAAGATTAGATGCTACCAACGTTTGCGATCGCCCTTTAGTTACAGTTATTACCTCCATCAGCCGCGAACACTGGCAACAGCTAGGACCAACCGTAGCAGATATTGCCCGAGAAAAAGCAGGAATTCTCAAACCCAACTGTCCCGCAGTTATCGGACAATTACCCCCAGAAGCAGAAACCGTCGTGCGATCGCGTCTCGTAGAACTTGGATGTCCCGCTATCTTTCCCCTCCCCTCACGCCAGACTGAGCCTGGATGGGCAGAGTTTAGGAGTGAGGAGCGAGGAGTGAGGAGCGAGGGAGAAAAAAATCAACTACCAACTACCAACTACCAACTACCAACTACCAACCTCAAATACCCCTTACCTCTACTCGGAGACATCCAGCTGATGAATTCCGCCTTGGCAATTGCCGCTTTACAAATATTGCAGCAACAGGGATGGAAAATTTCGGATGAGGCGATCGCAAATGGGATGGGAAAAGCAAAATGGTTGGGGCGGTTGCAATGGACGACTTGGCAAAATCGTCAACTCCTGATTGATGGGGCGCACAATCCAGCGGCGGCGCAAGCTTTACGTCAATATGTCGATACGCTAGAACAACCTGTTTGTTGGGTGATGGGGATGCTATCTACTAAAGACCATGCAGATATTTTTCGTGCCTTATTGCGCCCCAAGGATGAGTTACATCTCGTTCCCGTTCCAGACCATAGTACTGCCGATCCTGAAATACTAGCAAAGCTAGCCCGTGAAGTTTGTCCCCAACTAGCTACTTGTTACACTTATCCAGATCTGTTCGCTGGATTAGAAGCGGCGACAAAATCATCAAATTTAATGATTCTATGCGGTTCGTTATATTTGGTCGGTTATTTTCTACAAACCGCAAGGTAGGGGCGCACAGCTGTGCGCCTCTACATAAGAACCGTTATTTCCCAGCCTTAGCATCCCACTCTTTCGCAGCATCCGCGATCGCCACATCGACTGTTTTTTCTCCCAGCATGGCGGCTTGGAGGTTTTCGTAAATGGCGCGTTTGAGGACGTTGATATTTTCCATTGCGGGAATTAGCACTTCTGCTTGTTTTAACTGGCTAGCACTCACCACCCGCGCCCGATCCATTTCAGATTTATCGCCTGTAGGCACGGATTTGAAATAGCTATCAGCTAAGGCGGGAATTGTTGAAGGAAGGACGTTGGCGGCTTTGGCAAAGGCGAGTTGATTATCGCTGTTGGTCACAAATAAAGCAAATTTTATCGCTGCGTCGGGGCGATCGCTATCTTTGGGAATCACGAGATTCATGACGGCGACATTCTTTTTACCTGTGGTTCCGGTAATTTCTGGTGCAACAGCAGAAACTTTCGCGATTTCTGGGGCGTTAGTCGAAATTGTTTTGAGAAATTCTGCTCCCGTCCCCAATAAAGCTGTTTCTCCTGCTTGATACATCTCAATGCCGTGGCGATGTCCTTGAGTTAAGGATTCTTGGGGTAAGAGTTCCTGTTTATACAAATCTACCCAGTACTGAAAAGCAGCTTTGCCTGCGGCTGTATTAAATGCTGCTTTACCTTTGTCATCTACCAACGTTACCCCCATTTGAACGAAAGATTGCAGCACTTCCGATGAGTCTTCTGGGACAAACGTGGCAAAAAAGGCATACTTACCAGTTTTTTCTTTAACTTGCTTAGCAACCTGCGCCAATTCTGCATAAGTTGCTGGCGGCTTGGCGACACCTGCTTGTTTGAGTAAATCGCTGTTACAAATCGTCACTCGCGTGGTGAGATACCAGGGAATGCCGAAACTTTTGCCGTCGAGCGTACTTGCTTGCCAAATGTTAGGTAAATAAGTGGAACGTACTTCGGGTGAAATTTTATTATCCAATGTCAACCAAGCGTTGCGACCAGCTAACACGGAGGCAAAATCTGGATTTAAGTTAACGACATCTGGAGCTGTTTTCGCTGCAACTGAAGTTAAGATTTTGCTTTCCATTGCCGACCAAGGTACGTCTACCCAGTTGACTTTCATCCCAGGATTTTCTTTTTCAAAAGTTTGAATCTTCTGGTTGAAAAAATCGGTGAATTCCGGTTGCAACTGCATCGTCCAAAACTCAATTTCTTGGCTGTTAGAGTTAGATTGAGATGTTTGAGTAGCGACGTTCCCACTACCGCAACTGACTACCCAACTCAAAACAAAACCTAATAAGGTAAGAATTATTAACTTCGATGGTTGTAACCTATTTACAAGTCTTTTGGTCATTGACATTTTTAAGATCGTATGTATTCATTGAACAAGCTTGGTGATTCTAGGTTAAATTGAGTAGCTGTAATGAGTATCAAGTCTTTCAGCTAGACTAATTCTTTACTTCATAGACAAGTAGTAAAACAGTGATTGACCGTCTCAAAAGTTTACTGACAAAGCGTGGATGTGGAGTTGGCATTGAACTAGCTCCTGAACGAATTAATATAGCTCAACTGAAAAAGCAGCGACAGGGTTACAAACTGACAGCTTTTTCCTCCACCCCGGTTCCAGAAGGGCTGTTTCAAGATGGTCAAATTGCTGACCCTCCAGCCCTGGCAGAATTAATTCAAAAGGCACTAACTGAAACTAAAATCAAAGCCCAATGGGTAGCGACAGCCGTGCCTGGGCGAGAGTCGATCGTGCGGCTAATTCCCTTGCCAGCAGAGCTAAATGACCAAGAACTGAGGGAAATGGTACTGAATCACGAAGCTGGTTTGTACTTACCCTACCCGCGCGAAGAAGCTGATGTTGACTATCAAAAGCTAGGCTACTTCGTCGATGAAGATGGAATTGAGAAGGTACAGGTGCTGCTGGTGGCGACTCGCAAGCAAGTGACAGACACCTATATGGATACCTTCCAACATGCAGGGTTAAAAGTTAATGTCATAGAAATTAACAGTTTTGCCTTAATTCGCACGATTCGGGAGCAATTACGGACATATAGCACGAACGAAGGCGTAGCGCTCGTCGATGTCCAATTTGATAATACAGAAATTGCCATTATTGTTGATGGAGTGCCGCAATTTTCCCGTACTATTCCCATTGGGACGTATCAAATGCAGAGCGCGCTCCTGCGATCGATGAATTTACCTGCATCTAGGGACACTCAAATGTTGGAGTCATTCAATCTGCCACTGACTAGTGGGGATGATGATGACGAACCAGAAGATATGCCAGATGTAGATTCTGGCACTTTGGCAGTGATGCGAGTTTTAGCTGAATTAGCAGACGAATTGCGTCGCTCGATTGATTTTTACCTTAGTCAAAGTGAAAATTTGGAAATGGTACAGGTTCTTTTGTGCGGACCTGGCGGTGGTTTGGGCAACTTGAGTGAATTTTTCCAACAAAAGTTAAACATTCCCACAGCGCCAATCGATCCGGTAGCAGCACTGTCTTTAGATGTAGACGAGGAGAAAATTACTCCAATGCAAAGACCGGGATTGGGAACGGCGATCGGTTTAGGACTCAGAGGTGCATGGGGCAATGTATAGTTTAGACGTAAATTTTCTAAAAGACCGCGCCCCCCAGAAGTCAGGGTTTGCGACTGGTGGAAGCAAAACGCGGATGTCAGCGGTCGGTCAAACACCTCTATTTGTTGGAGCGGCTGTAGCGGCTGTGATTCCAGTGGTGGTTGGCGCTTGGTGGTTATTGTTACAAACGCAAAACACCCAGATGGAAAACAAACTAGCTGCGTTAGACGCAGAGTTAAACCGCTTGGGCTTGCAAGAAGAAGAATTGAAAAAAATTCAGGCTGAAACTAGCACATTGCAAACGGATACGAAAGCATTAGCTACTGTTTTCAACCAAATTCGCCCTTGGTCGGCAATGTTACAAGACTTGCGCGATCGCATTCCTAGAGCGGTACAAATTGAATCGATCAAGCAAATTCCGGCGATCGCCTCCTCTGGCGCACCACAACCACCTGCGGCAGCGGGTAATGCGGCTCCACCACCAGCCGCGAACCCAGCTGGTGGGATTGAAATTACTGGCAAGGCGCGATCGTTTAGCGATGTTAACGATTTCCTACTAACTCTGAAACAGTCAGCGTTCTTCCAAGCAACTGACACGCGAATTATTTCAGCAGAACTAGCCGAGGCTGCGGCATCAAATGAAAAATCAGCCGTAAAACCACCGTCACTTGTGAGATATACAATTCAATCTAACTTAAGTAATGTCCCAGCCGCCGATTTGCTCCAAGAGTTAGAGCGTAAAGGGACGTTAGGACTGGTGACTCGGATTCGCACCCTGCAACAAAAAGGAGTCATTCAACCATGACGATTAGTGAAGAATTTATTTCTGTAGAAGAAGATCTTGAGGCTGCACCGTCCTATCCTACTGTTTTTGGCGTGACTCTAACTCCAACGATTAGCGGAGCGCTGCTAGCAGTTGTTGGTCTTGGTTTAGGGGGTTATTTGTTTACTTCGTTCGTCACGCCAGCAATGCAAAAGCATGACGAGCTAACAGCAAAACAAAATGAAAAGCAAAACTTGGTGCAGCAAAAATCCGCTAGCATGGCGCAGAAGCAGCAAGTAGAAACAGAATTAGCGAAGGCGAAACAGCAAAAAGCAGATGTTTTAACTTTATTTGCTAGCGAAAGTACGCTCGATACTTTACTCATCGACCTGAATCGACTCGTACAGTCGGTTAATGGCAAGCAAAACGCTACTGCTAAATTGAAAAAATTTACGCCCGCCAATCAATCAGCTGAAACGATTTCAGATGGTTCGCTTGGTGCTGATGTCAATGGCAAACTCAAACGTCGAATAGTTGATATTAATATCTCTGGAACATTTGACCAAACTCAAGCGATTCTCCGAAGTATTGAACGATTGCAACCATTATTAATTGTGAGAGACTATCAATCAACAATGGTAGCTGCTACCGATAAGGATGGAAAACGTGCTGGCGGTGCGCCAAATATCGATACTTCCTTTAAATTACAGGCACTGATTCCCGTATCTCCAGAGGAAGCAGCAGCAGCGGCAGCAGCAGCGGCGAAGAAAGCAGAAGAGAAAAAGTGAATTCGGAATTCGGAAATTCGGAATTAAAGATCGGTCAGTTTGTAGGGGCGGGTTTATCAAAAATCGCTGGATTTAACTAAAGAAATCGATAATCCAGCCCTTATAGATATTGTAGTTAAGTTATCAAAGTTCATAGATTTTATAATTTTGAATTTTCGATAGGGGCTGATTTTCCAGTGAAATCTCGGGAGAAATTCGAGAACGCTACTAAATCTGCCCCATATTTGGAATTGGATATAAGATATGGGATTGCGATCGCAACCTAATTATCTAATTTTGTAGATATCATTATGTAACAAAATTACCGTACATTTACTGAGATTAGAGATAATACCAAGATGAAGACAAGGAATTATAAGTGAAAATTCGCTTGGGAAAAATGCCGAAATAAAGTTAGCTTGCTTG
The DNA here is from genome assembly GCF_000817735.3 of Scytonema millei VB511283. Taxonomy (NCBI): domain Bacteria; kingdom Bacillati; phylum Cyanobacteriota; class Cyanophyceae; order Nostocales; family Scytonemataceae; genus Scytonema; species Scytonema millei. Next base: position 399,563 of record NZ_JTJC03000004.1, read on the forward strand.
TGGAGTTTTTCAGGTGAAATTATCCCATTAATTCAGCCAACAGTTATCAAGCGCATGATGAAGAATCGATCTTACAAAAGCGCTTTCCAGTTCTGAAAAAATAGTTCTTTCATCCAAGGAATGAAATTGATAACTGATAACTGATAACTGATAACTGTTATAACTCATTCTATTTCTGTAAATTGTCAGGCGAATTTGCATTTACTAGCTTTCAAATTTAGGGCGATCGCCTGCAATGCGCGTAGAATACCTAAACTTTACTCAAAGTAGAAACAGAACTGTGAAACAGCTTCAAGGTAGTAACATACTATTTATCGGGGTAGCAGTCGCACTCGTTGCAGCGCCGCCAGTATGGGCAAAACCTGCAAAGGTAACAGCAGTCAAGCTAGATCCTACAAATAACGGCTTAAATGTGGTTTTGGAGACTTCCACAGCGGCTCGCCCCCAAGTCTTAACCAGCCAGCAGGGTAATACTCTAGTTGCAGATATTAGTAACGCTCAGTTGAACTTACCCGCAGGAAAAGATTTTCGTCAAGCCAAGCCAGCACCAGGTATTGATTCAGTAATTGTGACGCGACTCGACTCTAGTAGCATCCGGCTGATGGTCACTGGTACTACCAATGCTCCCAGCGGTCAAATGCAACGTAATGGTCAAAGTGTAACGTTTAGCGTTAGCTCTACGCCAGAAAGGATTGCCCAAGCAAAACCCGCTCCAACAACTGGTACGACATTGAAACCAGGGCAATCGGTAACAGTTCAAAAACCCCTTTTTCCCAATCCAGAAATTACAGTTGACGGAAAGCCAGTACCACCCTCAGCAATGCGCGGGAATCAAGCCCAACCGCCATTCTTGCCTAGAGCGGTTGCCCCACCAGTGGGAGATATGGCAATTTCCAACACCGATGCTTCTCCGGCTCTGATCGATCTTGGTAGCCAAGAACGAGTCCCGCGCCTAGTCTTACGGGATGCTCCCGTGCGCGAAGTCCTCTCCTTACTCGCCCGTGCTGCTGGTCTCAACTTAGCTTACACGACAGCCACACCTCAAGGACAACAAGGTCAACCAGCTCCGACTGCGCCTGGAGCGGGGGGAGCTGAGGGACCCAAAGTCACTCTCGATATTCAAGACGAATCCGTACAGGATGTTTTCAATCACGTACTGCGGATTACAGGCTTGCAAGCCAATCGGGAAGGACGCACGATTTTTGTCGGTCCCAGACTGCCTAATGAGGCTCGTAATCTAGTCACGCGCAGCTACAGGCTGAATCAGGTCACGGTAGGCGTAGCACTTAACTTTTTGGTCGCAATGGGTGCAGAAAGTGCCGTCAGCCGCGAACGCACGATCACCAGCGTTCAAGCCGTACCTGTAGGTGGCGGACAAGCTCCCGCAACCCAAACCCAAACCAGTACAGAGACGCGGATCGAAACCCAACGGATCGATTTTCAAGACTCTACACCCCTACTACGGGGATTAGAAGTCGTCGGTGACGAGCGGACGAACTCCGTTACACTGATTGGTTCTCCCAAGCAAGTTCAGGTGGCTAGCGCTCAACTAATCCAACTCGACTCTCGCCGTCGTCAGGTTGCAATTAACGTCAAGATTGCTGATATTAACCTCTTAGCAACTGAAGACATTAATACTAGCTTTTCGTTTGGGCTGGGTGACACTTTCTTTCAAAACAGTCGCGGTATTGGTGGAATCATCAACTTTGGTGTGAGAAACCCCGCGTCTGGGAGTGTCTTCAATGGCGCTCCTCCAGGGTTCGCCAGACAATTTCTCTCTCGTTTGCAAGCTCAAATTACAAGTGGCAATGCTAAGGTTTTGACCGATCCTACCCTGATCGTTCAAGAGGGACAGCAAGCTGCTGTCAACCTAACCCAAGAAGTGGTGGGTAACGTCACCAGAACCATTAGTCAGGGTACGGGTGGTCTCGGTCAAGATACCACGACAATTCAAAAAGAGCGAGTTGGTTTGACCGTTGGAATTAAGATCGAACGAATAGATGACAATGGTTTTGTTGCCCTATCTGTAGCTCCTACAGTCAGAGCAGTACAAGATCAGTATGCAGATCCAACTGGTAATTTGATTGCTTTAATTAACGAGCGATCGCTGACTTCTGGACTAATTCGCCTGCGAGATAATCAAACTTTAATCTTGTCAGGTATCATTCAAGAGTCAGACCGAACCAGCGTCGATAAGGTTCCCATTCTAGGAGATATTCCGATTCTTGGCGCACTGTTTAGAAGTACTAATAAGACGAACCAACGTCAAGAAGTCATCGTGTTGTTGACTCCTCAAATTATCGACGATTCAGAGCGATCGTCATCTATGGGATATAACTATAATCCCAGTCCCGATGCGCGTCAAATGCTAGAACGCAGCCAAAATCGCAAAGTTCAAGCACCTAATAGTAGTCGATAGATCGCTAAAGATTTACCATTGATTTCAAACTTCGGCACGAAAGATCCCCCCAACCCCCCTTAAAAAGGGGGGCAATAGATCGAAAAGGGTGCAATGGAATCAGTGCTAGTGTTGCGATCGCTGAAAGTTATGCTAAGTTAAATTTCTTGTAGGATGCGAAATTTCGCATCTTTTTTATTATCTTCTACGAAGGGTTATTCACAAAATGAAACCCAAAACACATACTTATACTGTCAAAGTTGAATGGACTGGAAATCTAGGACAAGGAACGAGTCATTACAAAACATATACACGCAATCACGAGATTTCTGTAGCTGGAAAGCCAACAATTTTAGCCTCATCAGACCCAGCTTTTCGCGGTGACTCTACCCGATATAATCCAGAAGAATTACTAGTAGCATCACTCTCTACCTGTCATATGCTTTGGTATTTGCATTTATGTGCCGAAGCTGGGATTGTTGTTATTAGTTATATTGATAACCCTACTGGCACGATGATGGAAACCGATAATGGTAGCGGACGCTTTACAGAAGTTACGCTGAAACCAAGCATAACTATCAACACAGCCAGCGATCGCGAACTAGCGATTGCCTTACATCATAAAGCACACGACAAGTGTTTTATTGCCAATTCCGTGAATTTTCCAGTACATTGCCAAAGCGCGATCGCTTCTATCTAAAGTCTGACACATACATTTCGGAAGTGGCTCTATAGAAAGATGCCATATCTATTTATATTTGTTCAGCTAGATAATATCTAAATAATTTAGGAAAACACTATGAGAATCTTTTTTTGGACAACTCTGTCCTTTGTAATTGTAGGTGCAATTATGCTACTTCTCCAACCTATTATTGACTTTCACTAGCACATTGTCTTCTTAAAAAACCTTCCCAATCCCTACAAAAATCTAAGGCAACACTTAGCGCCTTTGCTACGCCAGTCACCTCAACGGGGGGAACCCGCGCACGGTGCTGGCTCGCCTTTGCGTGACATTTTCTTTAAAACCATGAATTATCTAGTAGCAGTCTTACCAAACCGCATCCAAGCAGAAGCAGCCTATACAGCACTTGAAAAAGAAGGACTACCCAAAGAGCAAATTAACATCCTCGGTCAAGGCTACAAAAGTGCAGACGAATTTGGTTTCATCAACCCCAACGAACAAGCCCGTAAAGGAGCAAGTAGACTAGTAACATGGCTCGTCCCCTTTGGCTTTGCCGCAGGCTATCTCTTCAACTTACTCACAGGCATTGAAATTATTCCAGCATTAGGCGCGATCGGCAACCATCTCATCGCAGGTGTCTTAGGTGCAGTTTCCGGCGGATTAGGCGCGTATTTCGTTGGTGGCGGTGTAGGGTTAACTGTAGGCAGTGGTGACGCATTACCCTATCGCAACCGCCTGAATGCAGGCAAGTATCTAATTGTCATAGAAGGTACAGAAGAACTCACCCGACAGGCAACGCGAATATTGCGATCGTTTGAACCAGAAAACATTCAGGGATATGCTGGCTAGTAAGTCAAAAGTCAAAAGTTAAAAGTCAAAAATTGTCGGGGCTGGTTCACCAGAAATACTGGTCAGAGTCAAAGACAATTGGTAAACCCGCCCGTACACAAGTCAGAAGTCAGGAGTCAGAATTAACCGGTCACTGATAACTGATAACTGATAACTGAAAATAGCTGTTCCATCTACAATACTGATAAAAGCATACAGATCGAGCAGCTATGCAAGCAGAGTACCGCCAGCGTCGCGAACAGTTGATGGCTAAAATTGGCAACGGCACGGCAATTTTTCGCAGTGCGCCAATGGCAGTCATGCACAACGATGTAGAATACAACTATCGCCAAGATAGCGATTTCTTCTATTTAACAGGGTTTGACGAACCGGAAGCTGTTGCCGTCTTAGCACCCCACCACGCCGAACACCGCTTTATTTTATTTGTCCGTCCCAAAGAAAGAGAAAAAGAAGTTTGGACGGGCTATCGTTGTGGTGTAGAAGGGGCAAAAGAAATCTATGGGGCAGACGAAGCTTATCCGATTACCGAACTCGACGAAAAGCTGCCGCAGTATTTAGAAAAAGCAGATAAAATCTATTATCGTCTGGGACGCGATCGCAATTTTAACGAAAAAGTCCTGCACCACTGGCAGCGCCTCATGGCAACTTATCCCAAACGCGGTACGGGACCAATCGCTATTGAAGATGCTGGCGTAATTTTACACAGCATGAGACTAGTAAAAAGTCAAGCAGAATTAGAATTGATGCGGCAAGCTGCTGCTATTTCTGTTGAGGCACATAACTACGCCCAAGAAATCGCCAGCCCAGGACGTTATGAGTATGAAATTCAAGCGGAAATGGAACGAATCTTTCGCTTGCGGGGTGGGACGGGTGTAGCCTATCCTTCAATTGTGGCTTCGGGAGAAAACGCTTGCATTCTGCACTACATCGAAAATACGCGCCAGATGCAAGATGGCGACTTACTGTTAATTGATGCAGCCTGCGCCTACGGTTATTACAACTCCGATATTACCCGTACCTTCCCCGTAAATGGCAAGTTTACAGGCGAACAGAAAGCGTTGTACGACATTGTACTAGAAGCGCAAAAACAAGCGATCGCCCAAGTTCAACCAGGCAACCCCTACAGCGCTTTTCACGATACCGCCGTCCGCGTCCTCACCGAAGGATTAGTCGAACTTGGCATTCTGCAAGGACAAATTGACGACTTAATTAAAGAAGAAAAATACAAACCTTTCTACATGCACCGTACCGGACATTGGTTAGGATTAGATGTTCACGATGTCGGTGTTTATCAACATGGTGACTCCCCCCAAATTTTACAACCAGGACAAGTACTGACAGTAGAACCAGGACTTTACATCGTACCGCAGACTCAACCCGCCGAAGGACAACCCGCGATCGATCCGCGTTGGGAAGGAATCGGCATTCGGATTGAAGATGATGTCCTCGTCACCGAAACCGGACACGAAATCTTAACCGCAGGAGTCCCGAAATAATCAGTTATCAGTTATCAGTTATCAGTTATCAGTGGTAATTGGTATTTTCACTACTCCCGGTACGGGCGGGTTTATCTACACAATTCTCGATTGTTTCAAGGATATCCTGTCAAAACCCGCCCCTACGACTCCCGACTCCCGTACGGGCGGGTTTAATCGCGGAGTTATTTGTTTTTTACAGGGATCTTTCAAAAACCCGCCCCTACGACTCCCGACTCCCGGTACGGGCGGGTTTATCTGCACAATTCTCGATTGTTTCAAGGATATCCTGTCAAAACCCGCCCCTACGACTCCCACTCTCCCACTCCCATTTCCCCACATATGCCCCAAAAAATCGTTGAAATCCTCTCAGCCGATGAACTCCGGCGAACAGTTACCCGCCTTGCTTCTCAAATTGTGGAAAGATGTCGCGACCTTTCCCAGTTGGTCATTTTAGGCATTCACACTAAAGGGGTTCCCTTGGCGCAAATCTTAGCTAGTCAAATTGAAATGCTAGAAGGTGTTTCTGTCCATGTGGGGGCGTTAGATATTACTTTCTATCGGGATGATTTAGACAAAATTGGTGTGCGAACACCAGCTAAGAGTGACATTCCTCTGGATCTAACTGGCAAAATCGTTTTATTAGTAGATGATGTCATTTACAAAGGGCGGACGATTCGCGCCGCCCTCAATGCTGTGAACGAGTATGGTAGACCAGAATCGATTTGGTTAGCGGTACTTGTAGATCGGGGTCATCGCGAATTGCCAATTCATCCAGATTTTATCGGCAAACAGCTACCCACGGCAAAAGACGAACAAGTCAAGGTCTATTTGCAAGATTTGGATGGCAGAGATGCGGTAGAGTTAATTGGAAATTAGACGAATACCATCACCAACGGCTGGAAGTGACTTCAGTCTGGACGCGACAGCGAACGAGATATTCAAAATGATATAGGTAAGCGGCGATCGCAGTCCGCCCGATAACTGGTGCTGAAAATAAATGTTTTGGATCGTCCCAAGCAAACAACATTAATAAGTATTTAATTACAGAATTTTCCGAAGAATCGTAGGGACATATTGCAATAATAATTGCTATAGCCAAGATTGTAGATACTGCGATCGCTAACCAAGCAAATAGCCCTTCCCAGCAACTCATTATCCCAGGAAAAAAGCTATCACTTTCCTCGGTTGGAGCAGATTGAGTATCGGGAAAAAAGTGGTCTAATATGAGGTGGAGCCAATGATGGATGAAGGCAATAATTAGAATTGGCGCAAGCAGAGATAAAACGGATAAACACCAACTCATCTTAGTAGATAAATGTTCGCTAATAAATCGAATCAAGGGAATGCTAGTTTGTTTAATAATTAGCGTGACAACTCCCATTAACAGTGTTAGTAGAATGGCACTCATCCAAGCACCTGTAGCGGGAAACCAAGTAAGAGAGTTCTTTTTCATAAATAGAAAACCATAGACACGCAAACGGTAATTATTTAGATAATCCGTGCGATCGCGCTGAATTTGCTTCAGTGAGAATACCAGATATTGAAATCTGTATTTCCACTGTTGGAAATACATCTTTATGAAGCATATGTTTTTATAGTAATCAGTTATCAGTTATCAGTTATCACGCACTCTTTCGATCTCAACAACTAACAATCAACAACCAATTACCCAAAAATAGATGAAAAAAATATTATTTTACAGCTTTATTTGCTGTCTAGTTACTGCTTCGGGATTGGCAGTCAATGCAGAAACACCATCCCTAGTTAAGCAACAAGCAAAAACTCAAATTGCAACTGCTACGACAAAGCCTCAAGTAGAACTATTAGAAGCTGGAGATGAACCACGGCAAGAACTACGCTTTCGTCCCCAGGTAAATGCAAAACAGACAGCTACTATGACCTTACAAATGGATACAGATATATCTATGGCAGGTCAAACAATGCCGAAAGTTGATTTACCACCAATAACAGTTGCTATGGATGCAGTAGTAACAAAAGTCGATCCTAACGGTAACATTCACTTCAAATGGTCTTATTCTAATGTAGATGTCATGAACTCTACCAGCTTGCCACCACAGGTACTGGAAGCGATGCGATCGCAAATGAAAAAGATGGTTGGTACGAGTGGATCTTTCATCATCGATAATCGCGGACAAATTCAAACAGCTAAATTTGCGTCGTCTCAGAAGTCAGATGCAAATTTCAAACAATTCTCAGAGCAGATGTCAACTTCTTTCGACCAAATGTCTTCACCTTTGCCTCAAGAAGCAATTGGTATTGGGGCTAAATGGCGTGTCACAACTAAACCTTCTCTTTTGGGAATGAGTGTGAAGCAAACAATAACATATGAATTGGTGAATCTAAAAGATAATATAGCAACTTTAAATATATGGTTTGAGCAGCACGCTAACCCACAAAAATTAACTCTACCAGAAATACCAAGCGGAGCTACTGTAACTCTAAAATCATTTGAATCTAAAGGTGATGGGAGGTTGATGATGCAGCTCGATCGCCCTTTTCCGCTTCGTGCTAATCTGATTGCAAACTCTGAAAATGAGATGAGTATTCAGCAGACTGGTAAAGCAGGTGAAGCGACTAGAAACAGCAAATTTCACATGAAACTTAATCTTCTATCGAAGTAATACTATCTGATAATAAAGGCACTAAATTTAGCATCAGGTAACTGCAAGTCGCGTCTACACAGACAAAACTCACCTGCGAGGGTTAAGAAGTTTGACTTTCCATGAGTCCGCGCAGGCGGACTTGGTTTGTATAGTCGCGAATTCTATTCGCTTAAGCTAATCCTTAGCTGTGATAAAGGGCGACCCGTACCACCTCGACGCACTAAAATTAATTCGGCGCAGATACTTACAGCAATTTCTTCTGGTGTCAGCGCTCCAATATCTAAACCGATTGGTGCATAGAGCGATCGCAATTTATTTGCAGGAATACCCTCTGTTTCTAGCGCTTGAATCACCTGACGTACCCGCTTTTCACTCCCAATCGTACCGATATATTTACACGCAGGATTTCGAGCTAACAAAACTTTTAAAGCTGCTAAATCGTACTGAAAACCTCGCGTTACTAGTGCTGCATAAAGTTGCGTATGAGTTGCTAATTGCGTCACAACTGAGGCGATCGCTTGGTGATAAATTGCGGTTGCTTGGGGATAGCGTTCTCGGTTTGCCCACTCTGGGCGTTCGTCTTGAATAATAACTTGAAATCCAATTGTATGAGCAACTTTTGCTAATTGTTCTCCTACGTGTCCCGCCCCGACGATTAATAAAGTTGGTGGCGGTTGTAGAGTTTCAATAAAAGATTCTTCGGTGGCAATCAAAGTATTTTCTGATAATAAATATGGCGATTTGTCAAGGGCAAAAGGAGTAACGAGGGTAGCTGTTTGTCCCGACTGGAGTAAATTGAGAATTCGAGCGACAAGGGCGATCGCCTCTTTACCAGACCACCTTTCCAACCAGATCTGCATGATTCCGCCGCAAATTCCTTGGGTTTGCCGTTGGGGTGCGCCAGTCAGATCGATCTCTACCAATTGCTTTTCGCCTGTTTCCAGCACGATCGCTGCTTGACGAATGACTTTTGCCTCTCCCGCACCACCACCGATGGTATTGTAGGTACGACCGTCAGCACAGATCATCATCTTGGCTCCTACTTCTCTGGGAACCGAGCCTTTAATGGCGATCGCGGTTGCTAGTACGACTGCTCCTTTTTCTAATGCTTGAGCGAGTTGCTGGTAGCAATTAATAGTCATTAGACTTATTTTGAAAATTAAGAGTCGGTAGGGACGTATACCCACACACTGCTATGAAATAAGGCTACTGCATGTAGCCAGTAGCCTGAGTAATTCTTAGTCCGCAAAGGCGGACTTTGTTTGTGTAGATGCGAATTCAATTCGCGCTCTAACCAATCTACGCTGTAGCTGCTGCGGGTTCAGCCGCAGTTGCAGGAGCATATACGCTCACCTTCTTGCGGCTTTTACCCTTTCTTTCAAACGTCACTACGCCATCAATCAGGGCAAATAAAGTATCATCGCTACCGATGCCGACATTGTTACCAGGGTGAAACTTCGTTCCCCGTTGCCGTACCAAAATATTACCTGCCCGCACGACTTGACCACCAAAACGCTTAACACCTAGACGTTGAGCATTAGAGTCGCGACCGTTGCGAGTACTACCTGTTCCTTTCTTATGAGCCATTGTATCCTCTGCGCTATTTTTTCTATCTCTACTTCATTATTACGAGCCGAGCGCGATCTACCCAAGATTTAAGGATGTTGCGATCGCCCCCCATTCTATTCTGATGCAGTTTCCTCTGTGGTTTCAGCAGGCGCTTGACTAGCTGAAGTCTCAGTCGTAGCCGCTGCTTGAGCTGTCAACTTGGAACCATTGAGGTTAATCGAGTCAATCATCAGTCTGGTGATTTCTTGCCGATGTCCCCGCTTTTTGCGCGTCTTTTTCTTGGGCTTCATCTTGTACACCAAGACTTTACGCCCTCGTAGGTGTCGTACCACTGTTCCTTCTACGGTTGCGCCGTTAATTAACGGTTGCCCGACGGTAACATTGCCGTCGTGCTGCACCAACAAAACTTTTTCAATAGTCACTGTTGCATCAGGTTCTGCTGCCAGGAGTTCGATATCATAAAAACGCCCTGGTTCTACCCTCAGCTGCTTACCACCGGTTTCAATAATTGCGTAGGTCATGAGTTTGTAATGATTGTGCCGTACAGGTAGCTGATTGCTCGATTTGAGAACATTTCAGCTTTTGTGTTCGGTCTACCTGATCCGAGCCGGAATTAGACAGACGATCTACAATTATACCTTGATGCTTGACGTAGAAGTCAAGAAAGTTTGGAGCAAGCGGAAAATGCAATTAGCAAGAAACGGCGATCGTATCCCGTGACTACAAGTAATGTACAACAAAAGAATATACAGTTCAAAAAGCGATCGCATGAAAAAACTTCTAGTTACTGGCGCAAGTGGTTTTTTAGGTTGGCATTTATGTCAGTTGGCAAAACAGCAATGGGATGTATATAGTACGTACTTTTCCCATGAAATAGAAATTCCAGGCGTGACGATGCTTAAAATCGATTTGCGAGATTTTCAAGCACTCAAGCATCTGTTTCAACAAATTCAACCTTCAGCTGCAATCCATACTGCGGCGCAGTCAAGTCCCAATTATTGCCAAACTCATGCAGAAGAGTCATACGCGATTAATGTGATGACTTCTTTAAATATTGCTGGATTGTGTGCAGATTATGGCATCCGCTATATTTTTACTTCTACTGACTTAGTTTTTGATGGTTTAAACGCGCCTTATCGGGAAATAGATCCGGTATCTCCTGTGAATGCTTATGGAGAGCAAAAAGTTCAAGCTGAAGAGGGAATTTTAACACGTTATCCCTTGGGGACAATTTGTCGAATGCCTTTAATGTTTGGTATGGCAACGCCAACAGCGACTAGTTTTATGCAGCCTTTTATGCAAACTCTACAAGATGGAAAAGAATTAGCATTATTTACAGATGAATTTCGTACTCCTGCCAGTGGTACGACAGCAGCTAAGGGGCTTTTGATGGTGTTAGAGAAGCAGATTCAAGGTATGATTCATTTAGGTGGAAAAGAGCGGTTATCGCGTTATGATTTTGGTCGGTTACTTGTAGAGGTATTTCAACTTCCTGCAACTGGATTAAAATCGTGTCGTCAGCAAGATGTAAAAATGGCTGCGCCTCGACCTGCTGATGTTTCTTTAGATAGTTCTCAGGCTTTTCATTTGGGATATCAGCCTCTTTCTGTAAAAGAAGAGTTAGAGGTTTTGCGAAGCTAAGTCTGTTATGTTTGCGATCGCACCAGTTGGTTATTTTTCTTCTACTAGCTTAGCAATTTCGATTGCTAAAGTATTATATCCAATTTCTTTACAGGCAAAAGCTAGAGCGCACAAAGCATAATCTCGTTCGTCAACGTCTTCTAACGTTTTGGCAAGTTGTAAAGCTCGATCTAATAGATTTAATCCTTTATCTTCTATACCGAGCTTGACATATCCACTACCTATTTTACTAAATTCAGTTATTTTTGTAGATCTGTCGGAGATTGCTTGAGTAGCTTCCAAGGCTCGATCTAAAATTTCCAAACACTTATCTGCTAATTTTATTTCTATACACGCGATCGCCAATTCGTTTAAGTAATATGCTTTAGTAGCAATATCGGCGATCGTTTCAACTTGTTCCAAGGCATCAGCCGATAATCGCAAAGCACTATCTCTGTGTATTGGCTTGACTTGCTTGCGCAACTTACTAATTAGAAACTGAATTCTTTCTTCAAGTGTAAAATGGTTCTCCATTCCGACTCTTCTGGATTGAGCATCTTTGCTCGCCCAGATATGTAAGTTCTCTATGAAATATTTTACTAATGATAGATGACTAAAGATCGATGACCAAAAATTACTGGGTCTAACTACCACTTGGCTCAAATCATAACTCACAGCACAACTGCTAGTTATAAATTGAATCAGCGTGGAAACTAGACCCAGTGAATTAAATCAAAAATAAAGCTGAAATTTAATCAACTCTATTTTCTACCACGGGATGGTACTAGACTTAGATAGTCAAGGTCAAAGGCAGAAACGCGCTGAGCGTAATTACCTTTGTTATTAATCGATGCTGCCATATCAGCATACTTGCGAGGATCTCCTTCCCGCAGCTGCTTTTCTTTCGACTTGCGGCTGTAGAACTGATCCAGGGTAAAGCGCCAGTCTGTTTTGACTGTACCAGCAGTTTCGCGGAAATCGTCACCGTAACGAGGGGTAACGAGATTGAAGGGTCTACCTTCCATCCGCTTGCGCTGGAAAGGAACGATGTAATCTCCAAATGCATCGGTGTATTCGTCGCTGTCTAGCAAAGCATCTACTAAACCGTAGAATCCTTTCGTACCGATGACAATTGACCAAGCAATTTGTTCTTCTTTGTTGTAAGAAGAACGACCTAAGAAACGCTTGAGGCAAATATCTACAAGTCGGTAGTTATTGTTAACTGAAACTACCATTTCGTAGAATCTTTCCGACTTAGCTAAGCCGCGAATAAAGTCGCGCACGGTAATTGCGCGATTCTTCAACTGCGATTCTAGTTGAATTTGGCGGTTGATTCTAAGAGTTTCGTGTTCGCTAAATACCTGACGGTAAGCAGCCCAAATTAACTCTTGAATCTCTGCTGGAGAATTAGCATCTTCCACACGATAGATGTATGGAGTGTCTTCGTTTTGATCCGCAACGCCAAAGCTGCGGACTCTATGATTTTGCGTAGTTGGTTTGTAATCGAGTAACGGCAGTGCCATGAGGGATTCTCCCGTCTAGGTTAATCGCACAAAATGAAAACAGATAAATTCAAACTGAATTTATCGATCGCTTTCCATGAATTGGAAAGTTTTTGAAACAAGCAAAGCCTATATGTATAGAGCTTTCTAGCTTATTATCCCACGTAGGGTAGGCAGAATGTTGGTTCGTGAGTAAGTCAATCTGTGGCTGTTAGATTTTCCTACTATTAAACTTTCAAAATTACAGCCGCACGGGAAAACTTGCTGAAGGATTGATAGAAACGGGCGTTGTTGATTTTTCCTTCCGTGACGTATCAGGAATGCTAATATTAGCCGTGCTAACTGGCTGGGGTGTTACGGTTCTGATATTCAGCGATCGCGCCATGTCAAAGAAGTTGCTAATCGCGCCAGATTTATAGCGTTCGGTTTCCTCTTTATCGCGCCAGTAGTCAGCGTAACGCGGTGTTACCAAATTAAACGGTCTGTCTTTAAACCGTCGTCTTTGGTAGGGTACGGTAGTATCGCCAAAATTCTGCTGGTACTCTTCGCTATCAATTAGTGCATCGACAAAACCACCCCAGCCAAGGGTAGCAATTTTAATCGACCAAGCAATTTCTTCGTCTTTGTTGTAAGATGCACGTCCTAGCAACCGCTTTAGGGCAATATCTACGAGTCGATAGTTCGAGTTTGTTTCTACCACCAAGCGGCGGAACGATGCTGACTTAGCTAAACCGCGAATAAAGTCCCGCACGGTGATAGCGCGATTCTTCAGTTGAGATTCTAGCTGTTCTTGGCGATAGAATTTGAGAATTTCGTGTTCGCTAAAAACTTGGCGATACGCAGCCCAAATCAATTCTTGATTATCGCTGGGTTCTGTACAATCTTCCAAGCGATAAATCCAAGGAGTATCTTCACTTGGAACTTCGTAACCAGCCACCCGCTGATTTTGCGAACTGGGTTTGTATTCAAGGAGGGGTATTGACATATTTACTAGGGTTAAGGGGTAAGGGGTAAGGGGTAAGGGGTAGGAGGCAAGAGGTAAACTTCTTCCTTGTCTCCCTTGTCCCCCTTGTCTTCAGTTCCTCGGATCGGAGGGAATATAGTCGTAGGGTAGAGCGACTTTGGTACGTTTGATCGAGGTTTGGGGCAACGTGTCTTTGCGTGTCGTGTCGGGGATCTCCATTGTTGAGATTTGGGAGAGAACCCGATCGCGCGATCGCTGATAGTTGACTTGTGGAGTCAATATCCCACCAGCCATTGCGAAGAAGTTAGAGGGAATTGCCTGACGCACCAATTCTTTCGTAACATCTCCAGTCTTGCGGGCGCGGTAGTAGCCACTACCTTGTGAGGTGCGAACGCTTTCGCGATCGCGCCAGTCGCCGTTATAACGTGGGTTTACCAAGTTAAAGGGACGACCTTTATAACGACGGCGTTGATAGGGTACGATGTCGTTGCCGAAGTTTTCGCGGTACTCTTCGCTATCGACGATCGCATCGATAAAGCCGTTCAAGCCTTTGGTAGCGATGACAATTGACCAAGCGATTTGCTCTTTTTGGTTATAAGTAGCGCGTCCTAAAAATCGTTTAAAGGAGATATCCACTAAGCGATAGTTAGAATTGGTTTCTCCAACTAACTCGCGGTAGACATCCGATTTACCCAAACCGCGAACAAAATCCCGCACGGTGATAGCCCGGTTACGGAGTTGAGATTCGAGGAAGGGTTGGCGATAGCTTTCAATAATTAGGTGTTCGCTGAAGATTTGGCGATAACCCGCCCAGATAATTTCATCGATATCCGATGCCGAGGAAGTATCTGTTAAGCGATAGCCAATTGGCGTATCTTCGCTAGGAACTTCGTAACCCTCAACCCGCTGATTTTGGCTGGAGGGTTTGACTTCAAGTAATGGTATTGACATTTTTCAGTTATCAGTTAACAGTTGTCAGTTGTCGTAGGGGCGGTTTTTTTGAGCATAGCTGTACTAAAATCAACAGTTCTGCGGTTAAACCCGCCCGTACAATTGTTAGATGTCGGTGAGTCAAGCAAGAGGCAAGAGGTTTCTGACTTACGACTTACGACTTACGACTTACGACTTCATTTATTGCTAGTTGGGCGCGGGCGCGGACTGCTGGATCGGCATCAGACTCAATCATTTGCATTAAATGAGGCTGAATTTTTGCTTGTAGGTCTGATAGTTGTAACAAACCATGCAAGCCGACTACAGCCGCGTAACGAATCGACCAGTCGGAGTCTTGAGAGACTGAGAGTAAGGTTTTCAAGGCTTGATGTTGAGCTGCCGTGCGATCGGCTGGAGTGGCGATCGCTTGCCAACACATGCTGCCTAACCCCTTAGCCGCTGCCCTGCGGACGCTGGGAGCAAAGTCTGTTGCTGCTGCTGTCGCCAACACTTCTAAAGCAAGAGGGTCGGCGATCGCCGCTATAGCGCGAATGCTATAAGCTCTGGCTCCGTAGTTATAGCCATCCAATTTGTCAATTAACGGCTGTACTGCTTTCGCACCCAATTGCGTTAACCCTTCTACCGCTGCTACTGCGGCAACTGGGTTGTTGTACCCCAGGACAGCAATTAAAGTTGCAATCCCCGCCTCATCTTTCGCTGCTGCCAGCGATCGCACCGCCGCCACCAAGCTTTCGGGCGAATCTGCCCGATCTACGGCTTGAATGAGGTTTTGGGTTGAGGTGGTCATGGGAGTGGCTAGTGGCTAGTGGCTAGTGACTGGGGAGGGAGAGGCTAAACTCTACACTCTTTGCCTTTTGCCTTTACAACAAAGAATCCATCAGACTCATCAACCGGATGGCTGGGTCGGAAAGTTGAGTAGGCTGGGTTTGCAATTGCGACTCTAGGAGTCCTTTGAGGGAGAGGAGTTTGAAGCTATTTTCCGCCCTACAGGAGGCGATCGCTGCGGCTGCACCGATGTAACCAATTGCCCCCAAATCTGATAAAACGACCCGTCGCAATTTCAGGTCGTCGCTGTTCAACCCAGCTACTAAGCGCTGTCCGTAGCTATCTTCTTGAGTCAGCTGGTACATTGCCCGCAGTGCCGCATATTGGATTTTGGGACTGGGATGCTCTGTAAATGGCTGAATCAGAGATATGGCTTCTTTCGCTTGTAGCGCTCCCAAAGCTTCGAGAACGCTATCGTAGGGCTGGGTGAGATGAGGTCTACCTGGTACGTCAACAGCTGCATCAACACCGCCGTCCAACAGTTTCGTCAATGCGGGGATAGCAGATGGATCGCCTAACATGGCTAAAGATTGGGCTGCGGCTTCCCTGACGTAGAAATCATCGCAGTCCAAACAGCAAATAAGCCCTGGGACTGCTCGCCGATCGCTCAGCTTGCCCAAGGCTCTTGCTGCATTACGGCGCAGGGGATAACCGCCTAATTCTGTCCGGTCGGCTTCATCTTCTAAGGCAGCGATCAAAACATCAACGGCGGCTGGTTCTCGGACGCGAAATTTGCCCAACCACCAAGCTGCGTAATAACGCAAGCTTAGATCTGGCGATCGCAAGTTGGCGATCGCTTGTTCCACCGTTAATCCTGTTGCTGCTACCTCTAGTTCTTCCGCACTAGACTCCATTGCGTCAAACCTATGCCTACTTCACAGTCGTTAGTGGTTCGATCTTAACGATTTTGCCACCCAAGCGAGTTATCCGCTGCATTTCTTCATTCATCCGGCTGTAAGGAACTGTGACGAATACGCTACCGCTGCGGCGGATCTCGTAATTATTTTTGTCGGTTTCGCCGTTCTGCCGCAAGCCAACGACTTCATAACGAAACATCCGGCTAGAGGCGGAGGAAACTCCGTTTGCACCAACAGTTGTTTGACCGAACATTGCTTCTATAATCTCCTGTAACCGCGATTCTATTCAGTTAAGTTACTTCTTGCTTTTGGCATCGGCTCCTGTAGCTTTGCCTTTACCTTCAGCTTTGACATTTTGATGAGCTGCGGTCGCATCGCTTTTTGCTTTACCGTCACCATCAAAAGTTACGGGTGCAATGCTCACAATTCTGCCACCCATGCGGTGAATCCGTTGCATTTCTTCATTCATGCGGTTGTAGGGAACCGTAACCACAAAACTGCCACTACTGCGAATGGGATAGCTCAATTGGTCAGATTCATAAGTCTGACGCATCCCCTCAACTTCATAGCGAAATATGCGATTTTCGGCGTTACTGAGCCTACCACTGCCAAGTGAGGTTTGACCAAACATAGTTCAGATTAAGACGCGCTAATTAAATGTGTCATTTGTCATCTGTCATTTGTCATTTGTCATTGGTTGGAACGAATGACGAATGACGAATGACCAGTGACTGCTAAGCTGGATTCACGCTGACGATTCTGCCACCCTTTTTGGTGATTTCCTGTAGCTTCTGCGATAACCGCTCGTAGGGAACCATGATCGCAGTGCTGCTCCGGCGCACTTTGGGATAACCTGGTTGCAACAGCCCCGTGACTTCGATTCGGTAGACTCGTCCGCTTTCTTCTTGTGTCCCGCCGATCGCTTTTTTGGGAGCTGAATCTTTAGGAATCGCCGCACCAAAATTCCAGCGCGTACCGCTAGACGGTTGAACGATGGTCGAAGATTGGTTGCGACCGATTTCTCCCATGAGGCGGGGGGATTTGCCTCCAATCGAACCGCGATCGCTTGTAGCGTAACCGCGATAGAGGCGGAACATCCGGCTAAAGCCTACTGTTCTCGATCCTGGTTCGACGGAAAATCCGCGATAGTAAGGTACGACATTGTTACCAAAGTTGTTGTCGTATTCAACGCTATCTAAGTAAGAGTCGATCTCGGCATCGTAGCCCACATCTTCGCACAGCTCTGTATGATAGGCTAATTCAGCCTCATCGTAAGGAGGGCGACCCAACAAATGCTTAAAATTGAGTTCGACAAAGCGTTGGTTGGAATTGGGATAGAAAAACTTGTTTTTGTATAAATCTGATTTGGCAACAGCGCGGACAAAATCTTTGACAGTAAAGTTTCCTTGCCGTAGTAAAGATTCAGCTGAAGTCAGGCGTTCTGCCTTCATCACGTAATCGTTACCTAAAACTTGACGATACACGGCTCGGATGACCGATTGCAATTCGTCCTCTGTCCAATCTGGTCGTAGTTCGACTCTGGATGAGGCATCAAATGCAGAAATCCCCAGCCGTCCTGCTGCTGCTAAAATATCTGCTGGTAAAACGCTCATACACCGCTCTCCCGAAGCAACTAATCTTAAAGTGGGTTTGCTGACTATTGGTTTTCTGACAAATGCGAAAAACAATGCCCAGAGCTAGGTGCAAGTGCTAGTTCTCTCGATCCAGCACTTGCACCCCTCTCTGGGCAAGCTTGACGCTCTCTAGCTTAGAGCGTTGATAGCGTAGTCGAGGTAGGTGTTAGCTTCGTTAGCAGCTTGTCCAGACAGACCGTGGTTGGATTTGATGTGCTTGAGAGCTTCAACGTACCAGCTAGGAGACAAATCGAAGGAACGGTTGATTTCGTCTAAGCCAGCGATTAGGTACTCATCCATTGGACCTGTACCACCAGCTACTAAGCAGTAGGTAACCATCCGCAGGTAGTGACCGATATCGCGAGCGCACTTGGATTTACCGCGAGAGTCAGCCGCGTACTGAGGTCCTTGCATTTGGGTGGTGTAAGGAAACTTGCTGTATACAGCTTGAGCAGCACCGTCAACGAGTTGTTGAGCTTTGCTGGTCAGAGCGCGAGCAGCTTCCATGCTAGCAGCAGCGCGATCGAAACGACCGTTGATTGCTTGTAGCTCGGTGTTGCTTAAGAAACGACCTTGGGTATCGGCAGCGCCAATTGCTTCAGTAATCGGTGTTTTCATTGTTTGACAATCTCTATTATTGCAGTTGGTTAATTTAGGTCAGGTACGAGCAGTCAGCTTTTAGCGAGTTGGCTAATTGCTAACAACTTATCTAAGCAACAGCAGCAGCAGCGCGATCGAAGTAGCTTGCAACTTCAGACATCAACTGGCTGCAATCGCCTTGGGTGATACCGTTGGGATCGTTAGCAATCTTGACAGCAGCTTCCTTCATCTTTTGAACGCCTACAGCTACGGAAGAACCAGGAGTTCCCAAAGCTTGGTAGGTTTCGCGCAATCCGTTCAAGCAGCGATCGTCGAGTACGCTTGCATCACCTGCCATTACAGCGTAGGTTACGTAGCGCAGGATGATTTCCATGTCGCGCAAGCAAGCAGCCATACGACGGTTGGTGTAAGCATTACCACCAGGAGCGATCAACTGGGGTTGCTCTTCAAATAAAGCGCGAGCAGCGTTGGTAACGATGGTGGAAGCGTTGCTGGTGATGCGGTTTACGGTATCCAGGCGCTTGTTACCATCTCTTACTAGACCGGAAAGAGCGTCAAATTGCTCGGTGCTCAGGAACTCGCCTCTGGAGTCGGCTTGAGCAACAACCTTTGCAAATGCGTCTAACATGAACTAATTTCTCCTACTTGCGAAAGTTGAGCGCAGTTTTTTGATTAAAATTGGCGGTGTTTTATCAAGTTTGGAACGATCGCAACAAACGCGAGCCGCATCCTCGGTTAAGCTGGTTCTTTATTTCCCCTACCAACGATTGTTATGTCGTCGTCAGAATTATGAGAAAAACTTCTACTTTTATGAGAAAATATCCAACTTGTTTTTTTCCTGAGTTTTGCTGAACTTCTGTCTGTTATTGATCCCTCCAGGTTATGTTTATACAACGCCATAAGTGCATTATTTATTACGAATTGTTAAGGTTAGCGTGATTCCGTCAATAAAAGCTCCAAATCCTTTACATATAAGAGATTTCGCAGTTAATTTTTGTGATTTTCTTTAAAAAACTTAGTAGTATTTATACTTATTGTTCGGTATAAATATGGTTTTATATTTTTTTAATATTTGCTTGGTGTAAGTAAAAAGAGCAAATACAGAGTTTTTAAATCTTTATGGTTATGAAATAAATGTAAATAAATATGAAGAGTTTGCTGATAAATATTACCGATAATTACGAAAATATAGTTGTTGGTTATTGGTTAACAGTTGACGGTAAGAGAGTGGTGCGTGGGGCGAATTCGGAATGAATTATGACTTGTGACATGTGATTTGTGACTTGGTAGTAGCTTCTCAGCTCTTCTGTCCCATCCGAATCCCCAACCCCAACTTTTAATTACCCTGCAAGTGCCATGCGGATGCGGGTCTGAACTACGCGGTCTGATTCTTGAGTTAAGGCTTGTTGCAGGACAGCGATCGCCTCCTGCGTGCCTATTTCTGCTAAAGATAAGGCAGCAGCATAGCGCAACCCCCAATCTTCCGGTGACAGCAACGCCCAACTCAGCTTATTTACAGCACGGTGAATTATCTGAGCATCGATCGCCGTACTACCAATTTTGCCCAAACCTGTAGCAGCAATGCGCCGAACGTTTCCCTGGCAGTGATTGACAGATACGCCGACAACTTCCTCTAGCACGGCGATCGCTTGACAATCGCCAATTTGAGCTAAAGCTTGAATGATGTGTGCTTGTACCCCTTGGTCTGTAGCAGTGTAATAGGTGGAAATTAGGGCTTCTAACGACAGAGAAGCCAACTGAACGAGTTGAGAGGTAGCAACTGCCCTTACACCTGGATGATGATGGCTTAATGCCTCGATGAGAGGGGGAATCGCATCGGGGGTATGGTAAGAAGCGATCGCGACAATTGAGGCGATCGCCTCTGCTGGAGTCACGCTGGCGCGGAACTGTTCGATAAGATTTTCTAATGCGCGATCGATCTGCCCCACGGAGGAGCTAGGGTGTTGGCTGAAATTAAATTGTGACATTTTAACCTTTGATTTCTGACTTCTATACGGGCGGGTTTCGCAAATAGATTGACAACCTTAACCAGAAATTTCGGTCAAAACCCGCCCCTACAATTTCTGACTTCTGTACGGGCGGGTTTCGCAGCTAGATTGACAACCTTAACCAGAAATTTC
Organism: Scytonema millei VB511283; assembly: GCF_000817735.3. Classification (NCBI taxonomy): domain Bacteria; kingdom Bacillati; phylum Cyanobacteriota; class Cyanophyceae; order Nostocales; family Scytonemataceae; genus Scytonema; species Scytonema millei. Next base: position 420,257 of record NZ_JTJC03000004.1, read on the forward strand.
GGTCAAAACCCGCCCCTACAATTGAATTAACAAATCGTCGATCGCATGGAAAAGCAACCCAGAATCAGACGTGGTTGTATCTCCCGCATCACCATTCAATCCAGCTTCCAGTATCTGCTTTAAATTCAACAGCTTCAAATTATTAGGAACCCTAGCTGTAATAATTGCCTGGATAACCTCTTGACTTTGACCGATCGCGTCCAAATCGAAAATGGCTGCCCAGCGTAAATAAACATTGTCGTGGCTGAGATTTTTGATAATGCGTTCTATGTACTGCGATTCGCGGGTCAATAAATACATATACCGCGCTGCCGCACACTGCACCCGCTCTGAGGAATGTTGTAGGCAAGGCTCGATCTGCGGACGAGCCGACCGAACTTGTAGGGTTCCCAAAGCTTCAATCAAAGCCTCATCTGGCTGCTGTTGGGAATGTAACAAACCAAGCAAAGGGTTAATTGCACGTTTATCGCCAATAGCAGCTAAAGCCTGAATGACTGCTTCGCGCAGTTGTGGATCTTCCTGACAGTTTAATGCTTCAATTAGAGCTGGCACGGCTTGGGAATTTTTCAATTGTCCCAGCGCCCTAGCCGCCTGACGACGCAAGGGATATCCCCCTGCTTCTAACCGATAGCGATCGTCGGTAAGAGCTTCGCACAGCGCCGCACAAGCCGACTGTACTTAATCCTTTCCCAACCACCAAGCGGCATAGTAGCGAATTTGATTATCTTCTCCTGCCAAAGCTGCGATCGCGGCTTCTGGGGTCAAAATTGGTTCTTGCATAAATGTTGGGAGTGAGGAGTGAGGAGTGAGGAGTGAGGAGTGAGGGGTAAGAGAATTTTAAATTTTGGATGCGCGGATGCGTGGATTGTAATTCTCCCTTGTCTCCCTTGTCTTCCTTGCCCCATTGTCCTTTCCCTAGCTCCTCGCTCCTCACTCCTAGCCCCTTACTTAGACAGGCGTAATTCTGACGATCTTGCCACCAGTTTTATGAATTTCCTGGTAAGTAGCTGACAGCCTGTCAAACGGTACGTTGTATACTTGTACGCTACGGCGCACGGGTACTCTACTGCCAACTGTACCTGCTATGGCTTCGATGACAAACATGCGATTGTCACCTTGAGCGGGAGAAACTCCCAACGTTCCAGCGGATCTGGAGCCAAAAGACAAGCCAGAGGGCGATGAAGGTGGTGTAATCCAGTTAGTTTGATTGCGAGATATTTGGGTTCTCAAGCGAGCATTACGCCGCCCATATTGCGAGTTGTCGCTACTAGCTGCACCGCGATACAAGGCAAACATGCGAGGAAAGCCTACAGTTTTTTGACCGAGTTGAGATTGAAACCCGCGATGGAAAGGTACAACCCAATCCCCAAAAGCTGCATCGTACTCTGGACTATCGATGTAAGAATCAATTTCCGCATCCAAGCCTTTTGAGGCATATAGATCGACATGATAGGCAATTTCTGACTGGTCGTAGGGTGCGCGTCCTAATAAGTGCTTGTAGTTTAATTCGATAAAACGCCCCTGGGAATTATTGTGGAAAAAGCATTCTCTGTAAAACTCAGATTTTGCTAAAGTTCGCACGAATTGCCGCACCGTAGTTTTGCCATTGCGTAACAGCGATTCAGCGCTAGCAAATCTTTGACTAGCATAGACTCCTTGTCGCCCGAATACTTGCTCGTAAGCAGCCCGAAAGACTCTTTGTAAATCGTCTTCAGTCCAATTTTGCCGCAGCTCGACTTTTCCATCTGCGATCGCATCATTTACGAACTGAGCTATGACTGTTCCACTCATTTTTTTCTAACTCCTGTGCTAATTGCTAATCGTTCATTGTTAATTGACCTGTACTAAAAGTAATGGCTAATCGCTAACAGCTGATGACAACAAGTTCTTCAACAATTAGCAATTAGCCATTAACTATTGACAAATGACTAGCTCAAAGCATTGATCGCATAGTTGAGATACGTATTAGCTTCACCAGCAGCATCACCAGACAAACCATGATTGTCGCGGACGAATTCTAGTGCAGCAATATACCAACTAGGAGACAAACCGAGGGCGCTGTTGAATTCTTTCAGTCCAGCGACAACATATTCATCTAGGGGACCAGTACCACCGACAACGCAGCAATAGCTAATGGTGCGAAGATAACGATCGATATCGCGCACGCACTTCGATTTACCTTCGGGAGTGGAAGCGTATTGAGGTCCCTGCATTTGAGTTGTGTAGGGAAACTTTTGGTAAACGTGGTTAGCAGTGGCTTCCGCCCATTTTTTGCCATTATTCGCAAAAGCTTTTGCTGCTTCTACCCCAGCTTGAGCGCGATTAAAGCGACCGAAAATTGCTTGCATCTCGGTATTACTAACATAGGAACCACGAGCATCAGCAGCAGCGATCGCTTCAGTTAAAGGTGTCTTCATTTGTGAATTCTCTCCTGATTTAGTAAGTAGTTATCAGTTATCAGTTATCAGTTAACTGTTAACCAACCACCAATAACAAATGACCAATGACAAATGACCAATTAAGCAACTGCACCAGCAGCGCGATCGAAGTAGCCAGCTACTTCAGACATTAATTGGCTACAATCGCCGCGAGTAATGCCTTTGGGGTCGTTGGCAATTGAAATTGCCGCATCTTTCATTTTTTTAATTCCTGAAGCGACTGCATCACCAGGAGTACCTAAAGCTTGGTAGGTTTCCCGCAGTCCGTTCAAACAGCGATCGTCCATGACGCTGGCATCTCCAGCCAAAATGGAGTAGGTAACGTAGCGCAAAATAAAGCCTAAATCGCGGATGCAAGCAGCTTGGTTGCGATTGTGGAAACAAGCACCACCAGGGTTAAATACTTCTGGTCTTTCGGCTACTAATGCGCGATACGCATTTGCCACAATTGTAGAAGCGTTGCTCGTCAGACGATTCACGACATCCAAACGCTTGTTGCTATCAAATACCATCGCCTGAAGTCCGTTCAGTTCATCACTACTCAGGTAAGAACCCTTGCGATCGGCTTGTTCGACTACGCGAGAAAAAGCGTCAAGCATTTCTTCAAATCTCCTAAATTTTATTGCTTCTATTTCTATCGGTGTTATCGCGCAGGAAAGCACAAATAAAACTTTGTCTCAGGCACAATATTTCTCTATGCCAACGATAGTTACTTCGACAAATATCGCTATTTAGCTATACAGTATTTTGAGCAAATATCGCCAGAAGCAAAAGTTTTATTTGCTATAAATTCCTCATGGGTTTTTTCTACAATGCGCTCGATCGCCAATTAGTTAAATAATATTAAACTGTGTAAAAATGCACGAAAAGCTAATAAATTGATTTGCTCAAATAGCTTTCAGTTATCCAAAATGAAAATCAAGTTACAAAACTTAATTGTTTCTGTCAAAACTTTATGTAATTCGACTAGGCAATTTTACAGAGTAATGTCTTGTCTGATTTGACCCTGAGAGCATTAATACTTATCGACATCCAATCCAAAATCATTACGTTTTGTAAGCAAAAGTTAAGAAATCGTAGAAATATTTTTTAGATTTCGTAGGGTGCGTTGAATAACGCACCTTACCAATTGCTAGCCGTTCTCCGCCGCAAAACTTCCAAGAGCGTGTTAAATTCTGCTGAAGGTGTTGCTGTCACCTCGATCGCCTCTCCAGTTACCGGGTGTTGTAGCGTGAGTCGCCAAGCGTGTAAGGCTTGCCCAGAAAGATTTACACCAACAGAACGCCCAGAACCATAAATCGGATCGCCCACAATGGGATGACCGATATGGGCGCTATGGACGCGAATTTGATGGGTGCGCCCCGTTTCCAATTGAAAATGCACCAAAGTATAGTTTCCTAACCGTTCTTTGACTTGCCAGTGGGTGATCGCCGCCCTTCCTCCCTTTTCTACAGGGACGATCGCCATTTTCTTACGGTCTGTAGGATGGCGACCGATGGGCAAATCTATAGTTCCATTGAGCGATCGCGGCGCACCGTAAATTATACCCAAGTACTCGCGGCGGGCGGTTTTTGCCTTGAGTTGTGCTTGTAGATGTTGTTGGGCAAAGTCAGTTTTGGCGATCGCGATCGCTCCTGTTGTATCTTTGTCCAAGCGATGGACGATGCCAGGGCGTTGCACTCCGCCTATGCCTGGTAGGTTGGGACAGTGGGCGAGTAAAGCATTAACTAAAGTACCATTAGCATGACCTGGGGCGGGATGGACGACTAACCCCGCAGGTTTGTTAATTATGAGTAGCGAATCATCCTCGTACAGGATATCGAGGGGAATTGCTTCGGGTTTGAGTTCTAAAGGCTGAACGGCAGGAATTTCGATCCGAATGCGATCGCCTGTTTTCACATCTATTTTTTTTGCCGTGCAAACTCGATCGTTAATCTGGACGCAGCCTTGTTCGATCAACTGTTGCAGACGCGATCGCGACAATTGTGTGAGTTGTTGGGCAAGGTAACGGTCTAGGCGATCGTCACTGGCTGTTACCTGTAGATGAATTTCTGTCACGACTACTCTAAATCGATTCCTCTGCACTTAGCATTGTTAATTTTATCTAAGTCGCCCTTCATTCATCTTTGAGCCAAGCAAGAGTGCAGGCTCGATTGTTAGAAAAGATACGGTGTATCAATTACTTTTTATCACAAAGGTTCATCTTTCTCCGAAATACAGCACTATAACAGACTTAATTTTGCATCGATGAATACAAAAATAGCTATATGGCGATATTTAGAGGCACGATAAATAACGACACGTTAACTGGAACTGTAGGCGACGACCAAATCTATGGTTTAGCTGGGGATGACACTTTGCAAGGCAGTTCGGGCAACGATCGCCTCTACGGTGAAGACGGAAACGATTACCTCTATGGCGACAAAGGTAGCGATCGCATATTTGGTGGGAACGGTGACGACCATCTTCAGGGGGGTGACGGTGACGACTACATTGAAGGGGGTGAGGGTAGCGACTATACAGAGGGTGGTAACGGCAACGACTATTTAGTTGGAGGGAATGAGAGTGAAGCTTTATGGGGAGACTCTGGAAACGACAAAGTTTTCGGTCAGAGTGGCAATGACTACATTCATGGAGGTGATGGTGAAGACTATTTAGAAGGGGGTGAGGGTAACGACGAAGTTTCAGGCGATAGCGGAAACGACAGGCTTTATGGCAATATCGGCAATGATTTTCTAAATGGTGGGGGCGATCGCGACATTTTAGAAGGTGGCGATGGAAACGACTACCTAGTAGGCGGCGGAGGCAAAGACACGCTATATGCTGGCGCTGGTGATGACTTTCTCGCTGGGGGTTACGATTCTGTCGTTGGTTTTGGCGGAAATGACTATATTGGTGGCAAAAACGATATCGATTTGTTATTTGGCGGTGCGGGAAAAGACACTTTTGGGATCAATTACAGTACCGACGATGGCAATCCAACCACAGACGGCAGGCGAGATTACAGTTTAATCAAAGATTTCAATCCCCAAGAAGATACGATCCGGCTGAACGGTGCTAAAAGTAACTATATTCTGAAACCATCTCCTCAAGGTTTACCTCAAGGCACGGCAATTTATTTTGACAAACCAGGCAGTCAACCGGACGAACTGCTGGCAATTGTAGAAAACAAATCGGGATTGAAACTGAGCGATCGCTACTTTACTACCACTGCTGAGGACAATTTCTACGGCACTGTGCAAGACGATTATTTTGACGCTGGAGTAGGAAATGATTCCGTCAGGGCATTTGACGGTAACGATACCTTATTAGGTGGCGATAACGACGATTTTATTGTTGGCGACAAAGGCAACGATACTATCTCAGGTGGTAATGGTAATGATTCACTTTTAGGAACAACTCCATTTAGTCCGATGGATTCAGATTTCGTCAGTGGCGATCGTCCCAATCCGCAAGTTCTGGGCAAAGGACAGATAGACACTCTTACAGGTGGTGCAGGTAAAGATAACTTTTGGCTGGGCGAGTCATTAAGCGGTAAGTATTATTCTTCCTATCGCTACTACGACGATGACAACGCTTCAACTGTTGGCAACAATGACTATGCGTTAATTACGGACTTTAACCTTCAAGAGGACAGGATTACACTGATCGGACAACCGACTGACTATCTACTAAAAGCAACCTCTGATAGTTTACCCGTAGGTACGGGAATATACATCAACAAACCTGGAAATGAACCAGACGAACTCATTGGCATCGTTAAAGATATATCACCAACGAAGCTCAATTTGGGCAATTCCTACTTTTTCTACACCAACCCCGAACCCATTGTTATTCCAAGTTAAGACTCGAGTAGGTTAGTTGTCAGCTGTCAGCGGACAAAAGTTGTAGGGGCGGGTTTAGCAACAAATTCACGATCGGCGATCGCCAATCTCGCTCCAAAACTCGCCCCTACACAAATCGGTCAGTTCTCAGCAAATAAAAAATGAAAATACCTGAATTTTGCTAGAAAAATATTTTTTAATTATAACATAAAATTAAATAAAATTTCATTTCACGTGCGCTCGATCGTCGCCATCAAAACCTATTTTAGAGATGTGTTTAAGGCTAAAATTGTATAGCAAAGCGCGAGAAAATCATGGTACATAGAAAGCTGGCAAGATTTATCTAAAAGGTTTTTCCTGCCTTCTAACCCAACTCGAAAATGCTAAAATAAAGAAGAAAGCAACTGGCAGATTAGCTCCAAAATTGACTCCAATAAATCGTAGCTAATAGCTTAATTTCTATCGCTTTTTCGTGAAAAAATTTGAGTTGGTCGAAGATTGATAATGGTAACGCAACTGAATCACTACCCAGCCGCGATCGCCCAAGCAGCCCAGAGAGTCAACGAACTGGACTCGCAAATTATGGCAGTTCAACAGCTAATTAGCCGTGAAGAAGGAAACGCCGATCGGCTATCGGCATTCGATGTAGACTTAAAAAATGACACTCAACGTAAGGCACGTCGCTTTGAAGTTCTGTTAACTCATCAAGAATATCAAACGGCAGTCAATACACTCATGCGGCTGACGGCTGATAAAGCTAATGCGATCGCTCACTTAGAATATTTACGCAATCAATTTAGTGTTGCCAAATTAGAAGCAAGACTAGAAATTGCCAAACAACTCACTGATTTTGAGTCGCGAGAATTAGTAGGTTTGTAAGAACAGTTATCAGTTATCAGTTATCATCACAAACAATCCATGTTGCGCCTAGTCACTGATAACTGGTCGCTGATTTCATTCTTTATCCCAACCCTTCCATGACGCAAGTTACTTTAGAAGAAGTTGCTAAATTGCAGACTGAATTGACAAATTATCCCAATGCTCTTGCTGCTTTGCAAGAAATAGAAGAGTGTGAGGGAGATTTAGAAGATGCAGCTATGGTACTAGCAATTCGAGCCGGACAGCAACCAGATATAGCAAATGCAGAGTGGCTATCTAGTTTGGCAAAGAAATGCCGTGCCTTTATTTGTCGCCAAGAATTGCGATCTGCGTTAGCAAATGAATCCTTTGCGCCAGTAGTCGAACAACTAACAGCAGCTAAAATCTGCCCTACCCTACTGGTAATGCCCGTCTTGTTATACGTCGTCAAACAAGGTGTAGATGAATTCTGCCAACCTCTCGATCCGGTAGCTTAAAAAAGTCAAAAGTTAAAAGTTAAAAGTCAAAAAGGAAAAATGTAGTTTTAGTAAGGCTTTTGGCTGCTTGTATGCGAATTAACTATGGAACGACTGACTTAATTTCTTAGCGACTTAGAGTCCGTAAAAACCTTTGCATACTGGCGAAAATACCTGGTTTTCTCGCTCCAGACGTATTAGTAGTGTCAGTGGGATTCGATTGACTTGTATCTCCGTAGAGAATAGCATCAATTTCATCGCCCATTGGTTTTGTCGGTTGTTCGGCAATTAACTGAAACTCTTCTTCTACTTCCTGCCAAATTTGCCATTCACCAGGGTAGGAACGGAACACGGAGATGTTTTCAATTGGGCGCAGATAGTAACAAGATTCAATATTATTGAGAAAGCGAGTGCGTAATTGTCTTCCAGCGTAACCAATCCCGACGATCGCCACATCTTCCAAACGAGGATTGAGCATCAGTGTAGGACATGTCGCTAACTCACACAACTTTTCTACCCGTTCGACTTCTACCGCAGAAGGCGAAACAAATAACAAAGCCCCATCCTCTGGTTCGATCTTTTCTTCCAGAGGCGATCGCGTGCCGATATCGACAATTTTAAATGGTACTTCTCCCCAATCCCGCCGTGCTAGCGCCGCCGCACCCGCATCGGGAAAAAACACCTTAAGTTGGGAGCCGAACTGGGTAAATTCTGCTAAAAATTGCTCGGCAACAGACATCGGTTTGAGTTCTGGGATCGCTAACTCCACTTGCAGGCGAGAATATCCATCCGCGATTGCCGCTGAAGTGGCTACTGCTGCTTGGGCGATCGCCTGTTCTAGTGTTTTGGGAAATTCTGTCATATGAGAGGGGCGAGGAGTGAGGAGTGAGGGGCGAGGAGTGAGGAGTGAGGGGGAGAAGAGAGAGTTGCAGAACAACTACCAACTACCAACTACCACTGTTAACTGTTAACTGTTAACTGCAATTTTACAGGTATGAGACGCTCTAAAATTTGCTTAAGTACTGTTGCCGTCCAGTCAATATCGGCTGCTGTGGTTTCTCTACCTAGAGTTAAGCGAATTCCACTCAAAGCCGCAGCTCTGTCATATCCCATCGCTAGTAATATTGGACTAGGGGAAAGCTTCCCACTATGACAAGCAGAACCTGCACTGATACCAATTCCCGCTAAATTCATTTGCCGCACCATAGTTTTGCCGCTGACTTTTTCGCCATCTGCGCCTTTCATGTAGAAACTAGCGTGGTGCGGTAGACGTGACTGGCGATCGCCTGTAGGAACTAGTTGAGGCACGTCAGCCAATTGAGCAAACAAGCGATCGCGCAATAACACCAAGCGCGATGTTTCCGTGGGCATTTCTTGAACGGCGAGTTCTGCGGCAGTGCCAAAACCAGCAATAATTGGTACTGCTTGCGTTCCCGATCGCAGTTTCGATTCTTGCCCGCCACCACCCAGTAACGGCACTAACTTCACTCCAGGACGAATATAAAGCGCTCCCACTCCTTGAGGACCGTAGATTTTATGACTGGAAAGGGATAATAAATCTACGGGTAACTGTTGCAGATCTATAGGTAAGCGTCCGGCAACTTGGACGGCATCGGTGTGAAACAATGCGCCGTGAGAACGGGTTATCTTGCCCAAAGCCTCAATTGGTTGTATCGTTCCAACTTCACTTTGACCGTAAATGATTGAAACTAAAACTGTATTTGGTTGAAGTGCTGCTTGCAAGCGATCGGGATTTACGCACCCGTTGGCATCTACTGGTAAACGAGTCACCTGCCAACCCCACCGTTCTAGTAACCGCGCTGGCTCTGCGATCGCCGAGTGTTCGACGCTAGAAATAATCATGTGCTGGGGACTACTATAGCGTTGAGCAACCCCCATAATTGCCAAGTTATCTGCTTCCGTACCACCGGAAGTGAAGATAATTGACTCGGCGTTACGGGCGTTGACTAAGCCAGCCACCTGCATTCTAGCTTGTTCCAATACTGTTGCAGCGCGTCCGCCCCACTCATGCAAGCTAGATGGGTTACCCCATTGTTGAGTCAACACTGCTTGCATAGTCGCGATCGCCTCTAAACGAGTCGGCGTTGTCGCGCTGTAGTCGAGATAAATCTGCATGGATGTCAAGAGAATATGTGGTGCGCGATGAATGGGTTGTGGGGTGTGGGAAGTGTGGGAAGTGTGGGGTGTAAGAATTTTGAATTTTGAATTTTGAATGCGTGAATTGTTTTGCTCCCTCAGCTCCCTCAGCTCCCTCAGCTCTCTTCTCTCCCTTGTCCCCTCACCCCCTCACCCCTCACTCCTCGCTCCTAATTAGACACTTCTGCCATCTCAATGATCTGTCCGTCAAGATCTTTGACCAAAAAGTTCAATGGTTTCTGGCTGAGAATTTTGTGTTTTAAATTCATCATTTCCACCCGCATCAAGACTTGTTCCAAACACTCGCGATCGAAACAGACATGGCGCTGCTGGTTTTTCTTCCCTAAGCTAGCTCCGGTAATGATGTGGAGTTGGGTGTTTTTCTTGAGTTGATACCACAATCCATCGGGACCGTTAAATCCTTTGGTGCTGCTGAAACTGGGGCTAGGAGAGATGTAGTAAGGATCGATCGTTCCAGCTGCGCCCAAGGTTTGCTCGTAGTTGTAGTAATAATGCAAAGGAACTTCGGCAGCGGGGAGATTGAGCATTCCTTCGTAAAGCTGACGGGCAATCTCTAAGTCAGATACCATAACGGTATAGACTTTCGGGGCGCTGGTGAGAAACATCCACATAGCAACCGCATAGGCTGCTAGTAGCATCACCATGATCCCCTGTGTAGAGAAGAGGCTATCCAGGGGTAGGGAGGGCAAAAAAGCACCTAAAGTAGGCGGAAGCAGAAACGATGTCGAACTCACTGCTGTAACCATGAATGGGTGATGGGGAATAAATAACTTGAGTTTTCCTGTGCTAGCACAAAATTAACCCAATGATACTAGTCTATCAAGAGGAGAATTATTCGTTTGTAAATTGTAATTGAGTCGGTGAGTTGACGGTTGACGGTTGAGCAGATTTTTAGTTCAGAAATACGTTTTCAGTCGGTTGAGTTAGTTGACGGTTGACGGTTGACAGTTGAGCGGATTCTAGTTCAGAAATACGTCTCCAGTCGGTTGAATTTGCAGAGATTGCTTATCTATCCCGAGGTCGGTGGTTGCATCTAGCATTAATTCTAGTACTCCTGGAGTGGGCGATCGCCCAGTTGCGTTCAGCAATCCGCCATCTTCGCGCTTGAATGTCACAGTTATGGGTGCAACTAAGTTTTTGAGCGTGACATCTGATTTTCCTGGGAGCGATCGCGGTGCTGTATTCCCAATTGCTTGATAAGTGATTTTTGCTCCCGTCTGATTGATCAGCTTAATACTAACTTTGCCTTGATTCAATAGCACTGTCGTGCTGGGAGGCTGCTGCTGTTCGGGTAGGGGTGGTTGAATGGGAGAAGGCGAAATTTGTGGGGTAGGGGAAACTTGCGTATTAGGAGGCTGCTGCTGTTCGGGTAGGGGTGATTGAACGGGAGCAGGCGAAACTTGTGGAAGTTGTGGAGTTTGTGAAATATAGCTATTGCGTGGTGCTACTGTAGCGATATGAGAAAGAGAGGGAAGTACTGACTTTTGCTCTGCTTGGGATATAGCAACGGCGGGTAAACCGATCGCCAAACTGCCACATATACCAACTAATGTTGCGATCGAGCCGCGCAGCCTAATACTATAGTTCTTCATTTGTTCTCCAGTTATATATATATTTACGTGAATCTAGATTTGACTGTTTTTCCAGCCCAGGCTGCATCTGAACTGATGAGTTATATAAATAAACCAAGTTTCTCTAGCAATAGCTAGTTAAAACTCTGCTTTTAGAGCAGCATTTGGGTAGTTCGACATTGAATTATAGCAACAAATAATACATACCACCTGCTATTTCTCAAGAGGGGTTGGATCGTCTAGTAACAAATGACCAATAACCAATGACAAAACAGGGTAGGAGTTGTCTCCTACCCTGACTCAAAATTAACTTCAAATGTTCCTAAGCTGTTTCCCACATTTGCCGAACTCTTGGAGGTAAGCAGTTAGCAATTTCTTTAACTCTTTCTTCCGATAGTTCATCCTTGGTAGCAGAAAATACAGCTTTAACTACTTGTTCGGTATCTAAATCGAAGGCAGTTTTTGCTGTTGGTGCTTCACCTTTAACCCGTGCCAAGAAGCGATTGTCATTAACGTTAGTAATGTCAGAACTGTCTGAGTGGTAAAAAGGTGGACGAATTCTACTCAAAAAGCGAACGATGGGATTGGTATCATTCCACAACTCAGCTATTTCCATTTTTAAAGCTTTATCATCTGTGGGAAGTACCTCTTTGTGCAGTTCGTCTGCAACTCTATCTGATGCTTCCGTTGTCATTAAATCGCGCATGACGCGATAGACGACTTCTGTGACATCTCTAGCATCAAAAAGGTCTTCAAGTCCGCTTTTCAGCATGACTTTCTCTAGGAAAGGCATATCTTTCGTCGCAATAGGAACCGATGGTCCTTCTTTTAATTCTTCTGGAGGTTTTGCCTCCATTTTCTCCAACATCCGACGACCTTTTTCTGTCAACTCTGCCTGCTTGAAAGTAATTAAATGCGGCAAAGGTCCATCAGAAGCACCAAAGGTATTAGCAACTCTAAAATCAACCTCTTTGGGATTTACAGCATCGGGAACATCTTCCTGGTTACCGTACGCATTCCCACTAAATTCAGCCTTAATATACTGCTTTTGATTCAGATAATCTAAGTGTCCTAATAGTTCGGCTTTTGTTGGTTCGCGACCGATAAAGTCATCAGCAGTAAATTTTACTGGATGCAATTCTTGCCCAGTTTCATTGATTTTTTTCAAAATAATGTAGGCAACATCTTCTCTTAATGGAATGGTCATGAAATTACCCCTTAGCTTTTTATGCAGATTTTGACTGTAGCTAAAGAGAACCAACAAATTGTTTTTCAGTCCCTCTAGTGCTTGACTCAATTCAAACCTTATTGCGAGCGAACTGAAGGAGGATCGAATTTAGTTCGGATCTACAGCCATTGCCATTTAAGGTATTAAGAAAAAATACTTGCTTACATCTGTCACAGGAAACATATTCGGAAATTTTGAGGCGTAAGCTTGAAAAAACAGTTTGGTTGTAATTGTCTATTTCCCCAAAGATATATTTTTTAAGAAAGCTTTGGGTGGCTAAAATTTGCACAACAGACTATTCTCGAATCCAATTCAGAGCGTTACGTGCAGTGACTTGTGTTGTTGCGATCGCCACTTTCGAGCGTTATGCCACAGCAAAACCCGTATGCTGCCGTAATTTTGGATGTCGAAATCCAAGGATGCTTCGGTATTTTAACTGGGTATCCATTGCACAATCGCCTCATCTTCATCGAGATTGTTGGATGGCAGGTTCGGTCATCAAGAACCAACCGATCCAAAATTACTTCTCCCGTCGGAGTCATCTGGGGCTACAGTACCTTGGATGCGTAAGACCATGATAGCCAGCACCACAACCCATAGCATGTAGCTAAAGATGTTAATACGCTCCCAAACTCCCATCCACGGCGTAGGCAAGTTTGCCGCCAGCCGGGAACCGTCCAACCCTGCCACAATGCCAAACACGAGAAGTATCAGGATTGTCGCGATGGAGTAAAAGCGAAACCGCTTTCCGAATGCAGTAGCCGCGAACCCTATGGCGAGCAGCATGAAGAGAACGCCCACACCCGTGAGAATTGCGTGCATGGTATCCGTAAGCGTTCCCTCGACCCCACGTAGGTGCATTGGGAAAAATAGCGTTACCACCAAACCGATTTATTCCCAAGTTTCTAATTCTCGAATCCAGGTTTGCATCAATGCGATCGCTTGAGTGCGACGAGCCTCAAATGTGGCAGCAATCCAAATAAATAGCAATCCGACTACAATTCCAATTGCCCAAAGTAATAAAGAATAATTATCGATAAATAACCAGAGCTGACGCAAGACTTTAATAATAAAAGTTAGCGTGCCAACATATAAATAAGCGCGGGTGCGAAATACGATTCCTGCTAAGATTAAACCTACACCTAGAAAGATAGTTAAAATTCCTTGCCACAAGCTATTATCTGATTGGTACAAAGCTGTTAGACAAAATAACCCTACAGCTAAAGTGCGGAGGATGTGACGTTTTTCCTTTTCGGTAGGCGATCGCAATGTCGGATCGACTTGGACAACATATAGTAACGAACTACTCAATACCGAAACATACCACAAAGGATCGGTAAGTTGCCAATCTTGAATCAGTTGAATAATTGCCCAGTCTGATAAAATAATACTTATATAACTGAGACGAATCTTATTTTCTACTCTTGCTAACCAAGCGTAAAAAGCAGCGACGATAAATAAGCCTTGAATTGAAATTCCACTCAATGTAAGTAAGACAGTTACTCCTGGTAAAACAGTAGCAGAACGCTGCCAAGGTTGTCTCGACCATCCCCAAGTTTGCCAAGGTAACATATATAAAATATAGGCAAAAATACAAGCGATCGCGGCTGACCAATCTAGCAGTGCAGACAGAGGCAAAATTCGATTTAAGAGGTGGGCAATTGTAATTGTTAATTGTATGACTGACAAATATACCCAAAAATGGCGATTCCGTCCTTGCCAAGCTGCATAAGCTGCTAACGTTGTCGCGATCGCTAGCCAAAGATTGCTACCAAAATTACTTAAATTTACTCCTAATGCTAGTAGGGAAAAAAGACTGCCAACTCCCCAGTGAATATTGGTAATTACGAGTAATTCTTGAGATGTAAGTCTCCAATAGAATAGTAACCAGCGCGAACAGAAACGATATGTAATTGCGATCGCACAAGCTAGGGCTGATAGTAAGACTATGCCATCCCCTGCTTGCCCTCCTTTGGATTGGATCAATTGATAAATTAAAAGTTCGTAAGCAGCAAAGGAAATCCCAAATACAGCTATAAATGTAACTGGTTTAAGCAGAGGTAAACGCCGTCCAATACCAATTCCCACTAATGCGCCTGCTAGCGTGTAAAGTCCAGTGTAGGCAGTAAATGTATAGTGGGCAAAGAATAACCCTATAACGGCATATATAAGTGGAATAACGTGCCAACTAGAAAGGTAAGGCAAGGCAGAACGACGTAGCCACCAATCACCACCTAATTGCGTTGCTAGTCCTAATCCTAAATTAGCGATCGCAATGTTGATGAAAGATGGTACAGTCCACCAAATAATACTAGCTACTACTAATTCTGTACCCCAAGTAATCCCGGAGAAACCTATATTTGTCGGTTGTTGCCAGTTACGATAAGTAATTGCCCCTGTGGTTATAACTGCTGCTAAAACTAGATATAAATCTTGGATTGAATAAACTTCTAGCCTACCTAAAGTTAGGAAAGTTAAATTAATTATACTCAGTGCGATTGCCCAACCATCTAATGCTGGGGCATAAATATCTGTAGGGGGACAAATTTCTGTAGGGGCGCACAGCTGTGCGCCCCTACGAGAACGTAACAACCACAACCCCCATAAAGCAACGCCAATCCATGTTGGCAACCAATTGAGGGGAACCCCCCAAATTTGCCACAGACAAGTTCCCACAAAACTCAAGCCAAATCCAACGGTTATTGCTGCGGCAAGTTGCGATCGCAATTTTTGCGTATTGAATAACATTAAACTGGTGGCAACTGCCGTACTTATTAATAAAGGAGTTACCCTAGCTTCAGTTAAAATTTGGGCTAGAAGTAAAGCAACAACACTCAGCCAACTTGCTAATCTTGCTTGAGGAATGGTACGACTACCGAGAAATGTGAGACAGGCGGGAGTTGCTAACCAAATTAATCCCCAATATGGATTCGATGTTATGAGTAAGGGATAACTCAATCCGGCTAAGACTAAACCGATATACCACGCACTACGTTGCCAGATTGGATGAGCGATCGCTAAACTACAACTCCACTCTGCTATCATGCCAATTAATAAAATGACTGCCCAAAATCGAGCATCGAGATTGGGAAAACCCCAACCTATCCATGCATATACAGTTAATATTCCTGTTACATGCGTGAGATAAATTAACCATGCGGTGCGAGTTGGACGCTGACGCAGGACAATGATTAAAGTAAGAGTAGAAGCTGATAGATAGAGCGATCGCACCAAGGGATTGAATAGACTAAATAAAGCAAGAATGCTTCCTAAAATCAATGCCATGCCTTCGGTATAGTTAGCTAAATTTGGTTGAGAGGCACGGCGGAGGCGCGAGGCGACAATTAAAGTAACAATAATATAAGGAAAAAGCGCTAGCCCAATCAGTTCTCCCGGGAATAAATAACCTCCGGCGATTTGAGTTGCAAAAGCGATAATTTGCTGTCTCCCTGCAATGGGAATCAACCGCCACAGCAAACAATAAGTCTGCAATCCGACAAAAAATAGGGCGAGTAAATCCCATACTTGCCAAAGTCTTTGCAGACGATTTGCTAATAACCAGATACCTAAAATACTAACTGCGATCGCTTGCCAAGGTGGTTCGACATTAACAGCGACTATCCAACCCAAGACTAATAACCCGATACCCGTGCGAGTCAATAGAGGTTCTACCTGACGGCGAGTTAACCAACAAAGTACCCAGCCGCAAATCCCTAACGCCAGTCCAACTGCATTTATGGATACGCCTGCACGCAAGACTCCCCTACCCAAAAGCAGTAAGGTGGAAATAGCCAGAACAACGCCACTAATCCCTAAATCAATTAAACTTGCCTGACGCTTTTCTACCCGATGCCATAATACTCCTGCTGTCCCTACCGTACCGCTATAGATGGCAATGAGGGGGAACCCAGGTATTATCCAACCCAATTGCAGCCAACCCATTGCAACAGTATTCACTCTAATGGGTAATGCAGATTGCAGTAACGTCCAGGCGATCGCGGATAAACTTAAAATTGCGATCGCTCCTACTATTAATCCCAATCCATCCCACCACAACTGAAACCCATCGATTGCCCAAAAGTTAACTGGGATTAGGGACAGGGTAGTGACTTGTAAAATCCTATTTGTCAAACTTAAATTCGGTCGTTGTCGCGTCCACCAGCAAGCAAGCCAAAATGCTAAGGTGTAGCCGAATAAAATGGCATATTGTCCGACTGAGGAAAAATTTTGCCACTGACTCGCAGCTAGTACCCCAGAGGATACGACTACCATGAACACGCCGAGAAATAGCAGCCACACAACGCTAATTTCTTCCATCAGGGAAGACAAAATCCGGCTGAGTATGGGGGTGGGACGAGTTCTCGCTGGAAGCGTTTCTGCTTGTGGTGTAGTGATAAAGTCTGCTTGAGGAGATACTTCGGGTAAGGCACAAACTAGGTAAGTGCGGCAAATTCGGATAACTTGAGTTTCAGAAAGCAACCCCAGACGCAACCACAGATCTAATCCTTCTAACAACTGGGGTTGTGTAGCTGGTATTGTTAGTTTTATCTCGATTTGCTCTGGTTGTGAAGTCATGGCTAGCTATCTCAGCGCATACCTCATCATGCCGATTGTAGGGAAATTTAACTCTCGGTAAATGTGCTACTTTTTAAGTTGGCGATCGAATGATAGTGTCGCGCATAGACGCGAAGCGGCTTCTCGTAGAGTAGATGCAAAGGCGCAAAGCCGAACTTCCGCTTTCACCTTTGACGACTTCTGCACCAATTAGATGTGCTAATCTTAGGGCTTCTGGTACGTGACCGCGATCGCTTAATCTTTGTACTACGGTGGCGATAACATCTGGATCTTCGCCGCAAACTTGAAAGAAGAATGGCGGATATGCGTGAACTTTTGCGTCGGCGCACGAATGGCGCATCATCAAAACCGATAACGCGAATGGTGCGATCGCGTGCTAGTAATGTTTCTAGTTTCACTGGGTTTGCTGTACTTCGTTTCTAGAATTATTGAAACGTAGAGATGCAAATGAATTATAAATGTGCGAAGCAATATATTTTCAGTATTAGACTACATCAAAAAAATACCCAATTTTAGGACTCTATACCTAAACATTGCGAGTCGATCCACGATCGGAAATTAAACTCAGTTGTATACCCATAAAACGTGGATTATACCTAAGCTTAATTGAGAAACTCTTTAAACGCGATCGAGTGAAGAGACATCCAGTAAATACCTAAAATCTGCGCTTTATACCCAAACTTAGAAAAATCAATATTTCTACATTAGATTATCTCGTTATGATACCCAAATAGTTTAGTCTATACCTGATATCCTCTAGCGCTTGAATCTCTGTACTCTCGTCTGTATACCTAAAATACGAAGTAAATACCCAAGCATGAAGGCAAGTAAAGGTTCGGTTGTTGTAGAAAGCTTTAAGGATAGGTTGAGACTGCGTTGGCGAGTTGCGGGGAAGCGGTATTGTTTATCTTTAGGATTGCCAGATACTCAAGAAAGTCGGATGTTGGCAGAGTTGAAGGCGCGTCAGATTGAGTTGGATGCAATTTCTGGAAATTTTGACGCAACTCTGACGAAATACAAACCCCAAAGCTTAACTGAAAAACCAGTCAATGAGGCGCAACTTCTCACTTGTGCCGAACTATTCCAACAGTTTATGGAATACAAAGCTCAGTCTTTACATCCCAGAAGTTTAGATCGCTACAAGACAACTCTGAAATACCTGCACCAGTTTTATTATCGGGAAGGTGAGAAGAGGAAGTTAATAGCCGAACAAAATGCGATCGCAATCTTACAGACTCATGCAGAACAATTCAATGCTTGGCTTCAGAGTAAGAACGCCGAACGCGCCAGGAAAGAACGGCTGATTTTACTCAGTGCTTGCTGGAGTTGGGGAATGACGAAAGGTTTTGTAGAAATCAACCCCTGGAGAGATCTACAAAGACAGGTAGAATCAGCACCCAAACAATCACTCAAGCCATTTACACAAGAGGAAGTTAAAGCGATTTTAGCTGCTTTCAAAACTCACCCTCAATACAGACACTATGCCGATTTTGTCGAATTTTTATTCTTGACTGGGATGCGAACTACTGAGGCGATCGCTTTACGTTGGATGCATATTACCTCCGACATGTCAAGTATGTGGATTGGAGAATCTATTAGTCGGGGTGTCCCTCAGACAAATAAAGTTCGCTCTATTCCCTTAAATGACAGAATTAGATTATTGCTCCAAGCTAGAAAGCCTGAAAATTCTTTACTAGAAGATCTGATATTCCCTAGTCCTGAAGGATTGCCAATTGACGATCGCAATTTTCGCAATCGTGCTTGGGTGAAAATGTTAGAGTTGGCTGGTGTGGAATATCGCAAACCTTCCAATACAAGACACACGTTTATTTGTACGTGTTTGAGTGCGGGTATAAATCCGGCTGTGGTGGCTCAAATTACTGGTTGCGATCTGCAATCCTTGAATCGCGATTATGCTGAATATATTCCGTCTGTGTTAATGTTGCCAGATGTGTTTGGTAATTGGTAATTGGTTGTTGGTGATTCTATTTCGATAATGTACGGGCGGGTTTTGTACGACGATTTCCTGTTGGGGTTGTGAATCTATCTGCTAAACCCGCCCCTACGATTCTCCTTCAACCATTGCTGCTAATAATCCCGTGACTTCGGCTTGGTGATTTTGGCGATTGTCGTCGTAAACCATTAATGTATCTAATCTGGCATGACGAGACAATTTCTGTACCATGCGAACGTTTCCACCTGTTGCATCCAAAGCAGCTGTAATTCCAGAATGTCTGACTCTGTGGGGACTGAGGCGTTTTTTCAATCCTGCTGTTTCTGCCATTGCCTGTACGATCTTATATATAGCAGTACCAGTGAGACGATGACCGTAACTAGCGCGATCGAGTGCGATAAATAATGGTTCGTTACGCTTAGCTTTACCGCGCTCGCACAACCAATCTTGCAATGCTGCTACTGTAGACTCAGATAAACTAATTGTCTCAGCTTGAGTGCCTCGACCTTTACCATATATAGTTAGCGATCGCGCCTCTGAATCGAAGTCACTTACATTCGCTTTAACTAATTCTCCGCGTCTCAAGGCGTTATCCCACAGCAATCGTAATATGGCATAATCGCGTTTACCTTTAAGCGTGTTGCGATCGACAATATCTAGTACCTGACGATATGCTTCTAAACTCACTCCACTTGTATCGCGATAAGCCTTGACTTTCTCTCCCGCAATGTCATCCAAACTGTAGTCGCACATCCCAATTTGACGCGCGTAGTTAACTAAAGATTTTATTGCTGCTAATCGACGGTTGATTGTTGCTTCCGATAAATTGCGATCGATCAGAACTGCCTTATATTTAAGTACTAAGGCTGTCGCATTAAATCGAGAAAGTTGGAGAAATTCGGCAATTAAATTGCGATCTGGTTCAACTCCTGCCATCGTGACAAAAAAATCTTTTAAATCTTTAGCATAGGCGCGTCGAGTATTTTCGCTACGCTTATTCGCTAATAAATTTCCCAAAATGTCTTCTTGGGTTTGGATGTTGAAACTCGATTTAGGGGATGTCAGCCGACTTAATTGGCTCATGGTTACGATAATGCGCCTTTCCGCAACCTACTATAACCTTGATATATCAATATGTCTAGGGTTTTAGCAGCGAAAGCCCGTGTTAATAGCTCATACCTATGAGGCGCTCAACTTGAACGGATACATCAGGAAAGGCTAGAGGGGTAATAGTACCTGTAGTTAGTGTGAGTTCGGTTTTGTATTGTCCCTTTTCAAGGTCGCGAAATACTTGTAACTGTTTATATTTGAGGTTAACAACCCAATATTCAATAATGCCTGCTTCTGCGTAGATATCTTTTTTTTCACCTAAATCTTTATTTAAGGTGGCATTAGAGAATTCGATAATCCAGAAAATATCTTCAGGATAAGGATGGTGTTCTAGGTAAACTTCACCTAAAGGTTTGACAATAGCAATATCGGGGGCAGGTTCGGAATTATTAGGCAGAGTTACAGGTTTAGCATCGCGGATTTTTGCCCGTTCGCCAAGTAGAGTGCGGAGATAATCGGCAGCTTCTGTGTTGTAGTAGGCGTGGGGTTCTCGTTCTGGGGGCATCACAATCAGGTCGCCACGCAATAGTTCTATAGGCTGGTCGTCAAAAATGCCTGCCTCTATTGCTCGGTGATATCGTTCAATTGTCCATTTATAGGTAGTTACAGTCATGACACTCGATCTAAGTTTTGTTCTACCGTTTAGACAACAGGGTTAGTTTGATTTTAGTGTAGTAGGCAGGTTTTTCGAGTCGCTCAACTTGTAAACGTGCGGAATCTCAATGTTTTGTCTTGTAGATGGCTAGTGGTAAATTGAATTACAGCATCACCACACACTTAAAAACATATATTTGCTGGGCTAAGCTGCTAATCGTGAATTGCAGAATAACAGTTTTTCAGGGGCTAGAATGACAAACGAAACTACGATTCAATTTACTTTTGGGCTTGACAATCTAGAATTAGAAGATGACGAGCGGCAAAAGTTTGCTCAGAGGTTATTGCCCGAACTGCGTAGCCTTGATGAAGTCATAAGAGCTGACAGAGCTGAAAATTTAGATCCCGAAGCAGGTAGTAAGGGGTTTGCTACTCTAGTAGGGTTGCTGCAAGCAGAAGTCGGTTTTAAAAGCATTAAAGCTTTTGTAGGCTTTTTAGGCGATCGCTTAGCAGATAAACCAGTTAAGGTAAAAGTTAAGGTGGGTGACAAAGAGGCTGAAATTGAAGCTAAAAGTCGTCAAGAATTAGCAGAGCTTGAGAAAATAGCCCTAAATCTGATTGCGGCAATGGGTGGAGGATCGGGTGTCTAAGAAGGTTGCACTACTGATTGGTGTCAGCGAGTACGGGGAGGGAATCCCTCTACTTAAAGCACCTCCTAATGATGTAGTTGCTATACAACGGGTATTGCAGAATCCCCAGATGGGAGGTTTTGACGAAGTTACGCCGCTGATTAACCCAGAACCAGTAGCGATGCAGCAAGCGATTCAAAGGCTGTTTAGGAATGCTAATAAAGAAGACCTAGTTCTACTATTTTTCTCCGGTCATGGCATCACTGATGACGAAAATAACCTTTTCTTAGCAACTCGTATTACCGCTAAGGATAACTTTGAAGCAACTGCGGTATCAGCTAATTTTATTCAAAAGTTATCGAAGAATAGCTACGCCAAGCGACAAGTAATCATTTTGGATTGTTGCTATAGCGGTGCTTTTGCTGAAGGTTGGCAAGCTAAAAGCGTGGGACTCGATCTCAAGAGAGAATTAGGCGCGGAGGGGAGAGTTGTTTTAACTTCTGCTACTGCTACTCAAACTTCATTTGAACAGGAAGGAGCAGAGCTTTCACTTTACACGCAGTATTTGGTTGAGGGAATCGAAACCGGAGCAGCAGACAAAGATGGCGATGGCAAAATTCATGCTCGAGAATTGCACGATTACGCCAAAACTAAAGTGCAGGAAGTGAAGCCAAAAATGCAGCCAGGAATTATTTTGGATAAGGAAGGCTTCAACATCCTTTTGAGCCTAGCTCCAGTCAACGACCCAGAATTGGAGTTCCGTCAACTTGTAGAGCAGTATGTTTATCTTGGTGAAATTTCTAACTACCGTCGTGAATTTCTTAATCTAGAGCAGGAAAAGCGCGGGATTTTAGATGAAAAAGCTGAGGAAATTATTAATAGTGTTCTAGAGCCTTTTCGCAGACGGCAGGCAAACTTGGCTCGTTACGAAGAAGCCTTTCGTCAGGAAGTTGAGCGTCAATACCCTTTAGATCGGGGAATGGAGAATGATTTAAGGGATTGGCAACAGTTTGTTCTGGGTTTAGAAGATGAATATGTCGCAGAGATTCAGCAACGAGTTATCTCTGAGGTGGAAAAGAAACAAAATTTAACCGAAACAAAATTAGAAGCAGCCAGTTCGCAAGCTACAACACCTTCAAACAAATCAACATCTCAACCCTTGCATGTGTTCGAGTTCGATGTGGTGACTGTGGCAGATATTCAGCAGAGTGGGTGGTTAGGGTTAGGTGGTAAACGCGCTCAAGTCAAAAGCGATCGCAGTCAAGCACAATTTTTCAAAGAAAACTTCGGTAATGGTATCACTCTAGCAATGGTTGCCATCCCTGGGGGCAAATTTATCATGGGTTCGCCAACAGGGGAAGGATTTGACAAAGAAAGACCTCAGCATGAAGTCACCGTTCAACCCTTCTTCATGGGCAAGTTTCAAGTCACTCAGGTGCAATGGAAAACAGTAGCTAATCTACCTAGAGTCAACCGCGATCTTAAGCCCAATCCATCCTATTTTAAGGGGAATGATCGCCCTGTAGAAACAGTGTCTTGGTATGATGCAGTGGAGTTTTGCGATCGCCTCTCCAGACACACAAACAAGCAATATCGACTCCCCTCTGAAGCTGAGTGGGAATATGCTTGTCGTGCTGGAACGACTACACCCTTTCATTTTGGCGAGACGATTACAACTGATTTGGTGAATTACGACGGCAACTATACTTACGGTGATGCTCCCAAGGGAGAATATCGACAGCAAACCACCCCAGTAGGAAGTTTTTCACCTAACGCCTTTGGCTTATACGATATGCATGGCAATGTCTGGGAATGGTGTGCAGATACTTGGCATGAGAACTACTCTGGTGCGCCTACAGATGGTAGTGCATGGGTAGAAAAGAATGATAATAAGAATAAATCCCAAGTGCTGCGTGGTGGTTCGTGGATCTCCTATCCTGGAGGCTGCCGTTCTGCTTATCGCGGCAGGGGCCGCCCCGACGTCGACAGCAACGCCTTCGGTTTTCGGGTGGCGTGCGGCGCGGCGAGGACTCAATAGCCCTTGACACTTTTGCCCTTTTACCCTTTACCCTTTCTTTTTTACTCTCGCGAGCGAAGCGAGCTTAAATTTTTTTTAGAAAATCAAGCGACGAACTTCTTCGCGTCTTTGCGTCTTTGCGCAAGACTCTATAGCGATTTTCTAGCTCAGAATCCGAGTCAAATCCAAGACAAACCCAGGTAATACATCTTCTCCCGACAAACTTTGAGGATCTTGTAACACCTCCACAGGTTGTCCTAAACGATAAATTTCCACTTGCAGATCTTGGGGATTAATCAGCCAACCCAGACGAACGCCATTTTCCATATATTCCTGCATCTTGGCTTGCAGAGGTGCTAAATCGTCAGTAGCAGAACGCAATTCTACAACAAAGTCTGGAGCTAGGGGCGGAAATTTCTGCTGTTGTTCCAGTGTTAAAGCTTCCCAGCGTTCCAACCTTACCCAAGCAGCATCAGGAGAACGATCTGCACCGTTAGGCAATTTAAAACAAGTTGAGGAGTCAAAAGCAAGTCCTGTATTGCCTTCATCCGTCCAATTTCCTAAGCGTTGTGTAATTCGACGGTTGCGATCGCCTGTTTCTCCTCCCGTTGGTGGCATAATGATTAACTCTCCCCTTGCCGTGCGCTCAAACTTCACTTCTGGATTTACTCGACAAAGTTGGTAGAATGCTTCGTCAGTTAGATCTAGCAATGGTTTGAGATTCACAACTACCGCAGTCATAAACACCTCACAATTGTTCTGGATCTTCGCCTAACTCCCGTAGACGCGCTGCAAGGCGTTCTGCGCGTTCTGCACGTTCCTCCAAAGAGAGGTATCGGCTTCCTTGCTGGTTATACCAAGATAGTAATTCTAGTTCTATACCACTTACCATTCGCCGGACTCTACCGATTCCCAAACCAATTTCAGGCATCCAAAATGGTTCGCCAAGTTGTAATTGATAGGAACCATTAACCAGGCGATAAACTTCAAAAGGTTGGTGTCTGTCGCGCTGCCAAAAATCAGGGTTATAAATGACATAATACAATACACCTAATTTGGCATAGATTTCAGCCTTTTCATCATACTCTGCACCGGGAGTTTGAGAAACAATTTCAATCGCTAAAATTGGTACAATTCCATTTTCTTCCCAAACGACATAGCTTTTCCGAGATTTTCCTTGCTTGCGTCGTTCCACCCCCAAACTTAAGAAAGCATCTGGTACGACGGGTACTCTGGGATTAGCTCCCGTAGTATGATAGATTGCCATATCAACCCCAAAGAACCAATCGTTACGAGCCTGCCAAATCCATTGCAGTAAAAAGAGTAAGGCATTGGGAATAAAATTTTGGTCTTCATTATCCACAGGAATATCGTCAGAGTCGGATAACTCGTCGCTGGTAGGTAGGTTGCGATAGAGATCGGGAGTAGCCATAGGCTGGAAAGGAGTCAATGGGTGTTGCAATTCTAGGAAAGCTTAGAGAGTTCCTTTGTTTAAATGCTATGTCAGTTGAAAGCGAATTTGTCGCAGCGGTCGAACGCTACTAATAACTTCAAAATCGCGATCCCTGTGAATTAAAGTTAACCCATACTCTAAAGCCAATTGAGCAATACAGCAGTCAATCAGACTACGTACGGTTAATCCTTGTCTGCGTAATTCAAAGTATATACGTGCAGCCGCTTGCCAAGATTCAGAACCTAATTCAACGTAGTCTTGGGTTTGCAGATAGCTTTGTAATAATCTCCACTCGCGATCGTCTCGACATCCTTGCAACAGTTCTAATTGATGGAAACGAGTTAGAATCACATCGCGATCGCAAATAATCGATTGTAGTTGTTGGCGAACGAGTCCTGTTTTATCTCGAAATACGCTTACCCAAACAGATGTATCAATCAGCAACATGGCGGTTTGTTCTGAGTGCTTTGGGATCGTAATCGTCGTAGAACTCAATTTTTCCAGCTAGATCGAGTAGATTTTTCTTTTTCTGAGAGCGAATTAGTTCTTGCAATGCTAGATGCAAAAGTTCCTTTTTTGTCCGGACGTTGGTAAGCCGAAAGGCTTCTTCAACTAATATATCGTCAAGCTCGACGTTAATTCTCATCTTATAGTGCTTTTATTTAAGTGTATTATTCACAAAAACTCTTCTGCCAATCTCCTCTACAAGAAAATCGGTTGAATTCGGAGTAAAACTTCTTCTAGTAGGGAAATAGGACACTCTCCCAAAAACTCTGCATTTCTGACTTGATAATCAAGCGATCGCAATTGGTCGCACATCACAACTCCAGTTACAGCTAATCCTTCTGGAATTGCCACATAAAAAGGATTTTTTCGCTTAGTATTACTGATGGGACAAACGAATGCAAAGCCACGCTTGCGGTTAAAAGCCGTATGACTGACAACTAAAGCAGGTCTTCTACCCATTTGTTCGCGTCCAGATTGCGGTGCAAAATTCAGCCAAATGAACGTACCTCGCTGGGGAACTTCTACCACGCTTCCTCACCCATAGGTTTACCCCAATCAATTTCTGGTTCGAGTTCCATCTCTTGAGAAAGCAACTCTTCTAAGGTATATTTGCGTTTTTGTACGACTTCAACAATTAATCTACCTTTTTCAACGTGACACTCAACTTCGTCATTTAGTTGTAAGGATAGTTCTTCAACAATATGCTTGGGTATTCTCAACCCTAAAGAGTTTCCCCACTTACCGATCGCACTTCGCATTTTCTGACAGCCGCATAGATATACAAAGTATATTAAACTAGTATAGGCTGAAATTAAGTCGATACCTATGTTTGCCGAATTTCTACCTCAGCTTGTCACCCAACTAACTGAAACAACATCGATCGCCTTAGCTCAGAATATACAACAACAAGCGATCGCCACTCCATTATCTCCAGATGCGATCGCCACCACATACGTCAGACAAGGTAGTGGAGAAATCCCCATATTATTAATTCACGGCTTCGATAGTTCCGTATTAGAGTTTCGTCGATTATTACCACTATTAGCAGCTCATCACGAAACTTGGGCAGTAGATTTATTCGGCTTTGGATTTACTGATAGAGTTGCAGGAGTTAAGATGACTCCCGAGACGATTAAGACTCATCTATATTATTTCTGGAAAACTCTGATTCAAAAGCCTGTAATTTTAGTTGGCGCGTCGATGGGAGGCGCAGCAGCCATAGACTTCACGCTGACATATCCAGATGCGGTGAAAAAGTTAGTTCTAATCGATAGTGCAGGGGTAGCTGGTGGTTCGGTGATGAGTAAATATATGTTTCCACCACTGGATCGTTTAGCAACTGAATTCTTGCGCAATCCGAAGATTCGTCATAGTATTAGTCGTGCTGCTTATAAAAATAAAACTCTTGCTTCCATTGACGCTCAAGTTTGTGCCGCGCTGCATTTAGAATGCTCTCAGTGGAGTCAGGGGTTAATTGCTTTTACTAAAAGTGGCGGGTATAGTTCCTTTAAAAACAGACTTAGCCAAATTCGATCGCCAACATTAATATTGTGGGGGAAAGACGATCGCATCTTGGGTACTACCGATGCTTATAGATTTAAACGCGCGATCGCCCAAAGTCAACTGATTTGGATTAAGGATTGCGGACACGTCCCTCACCTAGAACAGCCACAAATTACAGCACAACACATTCTAGAATTTGTCGATTCTACTCTACCGTGTGACCAGTAGCCGTAATAGCTTGTTTGATAGACTCTTCAGACTGTGCGCCTTCCACTTTAACAGTCTTAGCTGAAATATCCACATCAACTTGAGCATCTGCATTTACGGATTTAACCGCCTTAGTAATAGTTTCCGCACAGCCTTCGCAAACAATACTAGGAACCTTCAGTTGTAGTGACATAACTATAAAACTGAATTCTACTCAAGTTCAGAGTATCAAATTTACGCTTCAGGTTAAATAAACAGGTATACATATCATATTTTAGGTATAAAATAAATGTAGTCATGCAATAGGGCGATCGCCTGAAGGTCGATAATTCACACCACCGCTCAATTTCTACAAAAAGCGTTCGACAATAATTTCGTCTACATACGTTCGATCGATCTTGGCGTGTGTTTTTGCTGTACCAACAATCTGAAAACCTTGGTTGAGATATGTCGTCAAAGCAGCTGGATTATCTGCACGGATAAAGGTGAATAGTTTCTCGTATCCCTTCAAACGCGCAGTCTCAAACATGGCTGTGAATAGCCTCCTAGCAATACCTTGTCTGCGATATGACAGATCTACATAAGTTCCCAGTACGCCTACATGGTCGAAAGCATGGGTGTATGTAGCAAACGGTTCCATACTTTGAAACCCTACCACCTGGCGATCGCGATGCCGTAGGCGGTTCGCTTCGCGACCATCGCATATTGCCACATGAAACACTCCACGCTGAGGAAAGTTCAAAATATATTCTCGTTCAGCCTCTACCGTAAAGGGTGTATCAAACGCAGTGTAAATTCCAGCTTGAATAATTGGATTGAGAATACTAACTATAGCCTCAGCATCATCAACTTGGACTTCTCGAATCAATAGTTCCATATCAGGTTTTCTCCTTACACTTTAGCTTTTGGGTATTTCATTCGCTATTTAGGTATGTGTATGATGTAGTTGTGCTCGACTCAAGATCCAAAACATCGCATCCAGGTGCGATCGCTTGCGTTATACTTGTATAACAAACAGGAGTACGAATATGGGACTAATAGCTGTGCGACTAGATGCAGAAACAGAAGCACACCTCGCCGATATCGTAGCGCACGAGAAAACAGATAAAAGCGAATTAATCAGGCGCTTAATCAACGATCGCTGGTTGAGTTTACAAGCTGGTCAAACTCTAGTAGCAAGAATGGGAGGACATCCCCAGCATCTACTTCAAGGAGCCGATCCTAACTTGTCCGAACGCTCAAACCGCAAAAAAGCGATCGCTGCTCGTTTGCAAGCACAAGCAGATCGTGAAAGCACGGAACATAAAAGTGAGGTGACAGCAACAGAGTCATGAGCTTTATAGCTTTGACCAAATACCATCCCATAATTCTGATGGATACAGGGATGATAGTTGCCTACTATAGTGCCGATGATAAATATCATGCTCAAGTGCAGAGATTTTTCGAGCTTTGCACCAGTCAAGTAGTCACTACGGTTGCTTGCGTCACTGAAGCCATGCACTTGCTAGCCGCCGACTGGCGAGTACAAAATGAGTTTTCGATTCATATTAGTAAAGGAATATTCAACTGCGAACACTTACAGAACCAAGACTTTTCGCGTATTGCTGAGCTAAACAGACAATATATAGATATCAATCCAGATTTTGTAGATCTGGCTCTAGTTGCTATTTCCGAGCGGCTGGACATTAGTGCGATCGCTACCTTAGACGCAGACTTCGATATTTACAGACGCTACCGCAAGCAACCGTTCGATCGCGTATTTCGTCCCAGCTAACTTTGGGCATTGTCTCCACACATTGGGTATAGGCAAAAAAGTTTTTTATTCTTCCCTGCTCCCTGCTCCCTGCTCCCTATCTAATGAAATACTACCACCAACAACCATCGTGCTTCCCCAGCAACTACCTCAACGACTTATGGGGAGAAATTCAAGCGTGTCCCTACTTTACTACCAACAACCTCAACCGTGACTTCGTAGGAACCAAAGGATTTTCTGTAGTATTTCAGCGTGCTGGAATAGCAGAAGTAGAACAAAAATTTCCCTACTTTAAACCATATATTAATTTAGCTCTGCGATCGGATTGTAATGCTTTTTACCTCAATCCCTTACTCCTCACCGCAGGCTCCCGCGTCGATCCCCATATCGATCGCTCCCTACGTTCCTATTGTAAAACCATCGAACCACCCGCTTTGGTCAGCGTCCTCTACGTGCAGCTACCACCAGATATGCAAGGGGGAGAATTAGTATTGCGCTGCGACAAACGCCAAGTCGGACAGATTAAACCACAAGTCAATACCTTAGTTTACTTTCAAGGCAATTTAACCCATTCCGTCAATCCCGTGCAAACACCAGGAAAGCGCCTCAGCTTAGTATGCGAGCAGTATAGTTTGAGCGAGTCCGAACTGCGAGAAATTCCAAAGTTTACTGTCGAGTCAAGAGTGAATCAGTTCTCAAAGAGAAAAAAGTAGTTTTGGGTATAATGAGCGTTGTTTGGGTATATACATGTACCATTAGTCTTGCGCTTCTTCAATAGTTTCAATGACTGCTAAACCAATTTTAGAAGCTGCAAGTAGTAGCACTACTGAAATTAAATAAGCGATGACTAAAATCTGAAGCGCAGTTTCAAAAAAGATGGATGAATTCATGAAAACTCCTCCCAAATATTAGGATTATAGTGCTATGCTGTCCCTGCATTCTTCTACTAAATTGCATAGAGATACTGCATTTTGACTAATGACTAATGACTAATGACAACCTTCACTCGTTGGTTCGCATTTTAAATAGATCTGATTCAGATTTGCCTACAATTTAACCCAAAAAAGTGACAGAACTGCAACAAAAAAGTCACAAAATTGAGAAAGTTGCGATCGCCCGCTATCAATTCTCAACTACCAAATAACATGCGGCAAAAATCTAGAGCCACTGATAAATCGCTAGTTTGCTGCGGATATTCAACCGTTGGACGAGCGATCGCAATTAAATCGATCCCTAATTCAGCAGCCACAGTCCGCTTCACATCCTCTCCCCCAGGCGTACCAGAAGCCTTAGTCACCACTACAGAAATATTCCATTGTCGCCACAAAGCCGCCTCTAATTCAGACGAAATTGGTGGACGCAGACAAATTAAGCGATCGTTAGTAAACCCAGTCTTCAAAGCAGATTCCAATGCGATCTCACTAGGTAAAATGCGAGCAAATAAAGTTGCCTTATCCTGCCAAGATTGAAACAGATGC
Organism: Scytonema millei VB511283; assembly: GCF_000817735.3. Taxonomy (NCBI): domain Bacteria; kingdom Bacillati; phylum Cyanobacteriota; class Cyanophyceae; order Nostocales; family Scytonemataceae; genus Scytonema; species Scytonema millei. The sequence goes on from NZ_JTJC03000004.1 coordinate 450,610, forward strand.
AGAGGTCGATAACCTACAGTCAATAACACCCGTCGTCCCTGTAAGTAGTCCCCCGACAGCAAAGACTCAAAACTATTTAATCTTATTATTCTCCCCTGCTCCCTGCTTCCTGCCCCCTGCCTCAAAACAGGGCGCTCGTACCGCAAATAGGGAATTCCCAACTTTTGACAAACCGCGATCGCACCTTGAGAAATTTCCACAGCATAAGGGTGTGATGCATCCAACACACCAACTACCTGCTGCTGTTGCACGAACGCCTCAATCTCCAATAAGGTAAAACGCCCCACCCACACTTGCAAACAAGCCGCATCGGGGTAGAGCGCGCGAGCTGATTCCGTTGTGACAGAAATTATACACGGCAAATTAGCCCACGCGATCGCCTCAGCTAATTGAGCGCTTTCCTGCGTTCCACCAATGAGCCACAGAGGAGCGAGGAGTGAGGAGTGAAGAGAATTTTGGATTATTTCTCCTCCAACTTCCCCAGCTCCCTCAACTCTCTTGTTCATCCTTTCAGCGCTCTTCTAAAATTCTGGCGATAAGACTTATTTGCCACGAGCAAAGCAGGCCACAGTAGAGATAATGTTAGCCTGTTAGTAAAAGAGCGAGAAAAGTTAGTTCGATGAAACCCAGTCCAGAACTTCCAAACACCACCGCCATAAGCTAAGACTAATAACAAAGTAATTAAACTACTCATTCCGAATCTACCTCTACAGTTGTCAGTTATCAGTTATCAGTTATCAGTGACTAGTGGCTGGTGACTAGTCACTAGTAATTTCTCCTCTCCCACACTCCCCACACTCCCCACACTCCCTAGCTCCTCGCTCCTCGCTCCTCACCTTCTCTCAGTTTAGCTGACACAATTGATACCGCTTCTAGTGCCAATGCAGTTGCTTGAATGCCCGTAGCATGATTAGTTGGAAAGCGTGGTAGGTAGAATCCATCGAGCTTGTTGGTGGGATGTAACCTGTGGGAGTGCCGCAAGTGGGAGAGACATAGGAAACTAGATAGAGACTAGCGTTGCTCGAAGTGTTGGCTTTACACCATTAAGGTGGAACATCTAAGGAGGAATTATGCGCGCAGTACTGATGGCTGGAGGATCTGGAACGCGGCTTCGACCGCTGACTTGCGATCTTCCCAAACCGATGGTTCCAGTGCTGAATCGACCGATCGCAGAACATATTATTAATCTGCTCAAACGGCATCAGATTACAGAAGTGATTGCCACCCTACACTACTTACCTGACGTAATGCGCGACTACTTTCAAGATGGTAGCGACTTTGGCGTACAGATGACTTATGCCGTTGAGGAAGATCAGCCGCTAGGGACAGCAGGCTGCGTCAAAAATATCGCCGAATTGCTCGATCGCACGTTTTTAGTGATTAGCGGTGATAGCATTACGGATTTCGACCTCACCGCCGCCATAGAATTTCACAAACAGAAAAAATCGAAAGCCACTGTAGTTTTAACCCGCGTTCCCAACCCAATTGAATTTGGTGTAGTAATTACAGATGAATCGCAACGCATCCGCCGCTTTTTAGAAAAACCTTCTTCCAGTGAAATTTTTTCCGACACGGTAAATACTGGTACTTATATTTTGGAACCAGAAGTATTGGAATATCTGCCAGAAAATCAAGAAAGCGACTTTTCTAAAGAATTATTTCCCCTATTACTGGAAAAAGACGAGCCAATGTATGGTTACATTGCTCAAGGCTACTGGTGCGATGTCGGTCACTTAGATGCCTATCGAGAAAGCCAGTACGACGCACTCGATCGCAAAGTTAAACTCGACTATGCTTACGAGGAGAGGTCTTCAGGAATTTGGATCGGACAAAATACTCACATCGATCCGACTGCCAGCCTAGAAGCCCCTTGTTTAATCGGTGATAATTGCCGCATTGGAGCCAGAGTCCAAATTTCTGCGGGTACGGTCATTGGCGACAACGTTACCGTTGGCGCTGATGCCAACCTGAAGCGCCCGATTGTCTGGAATGGAGCGCTGATTGGAGACGAGGCGCACTTGAGAGCCTGCGTTATTTCTCGCGGTACGCGGGTAGACCGTCGCGCCCACGTTTTAGAAGGTGCGGTGGTGGGTTCCTTGTCCACCGTAGGGGAAGAAGCCTTGATCAGTTCCAGCGTCAGAGTTTGGCCCAGCAAGCAAATTGAATCGGGCGCGACGTTAAATATTAACTTAATTTGGGGTCACACCGCTCAGCGCAATCTCTTCGGTCAGCGAGGCGTGACGGGATTGGCAAATATTGACATTACACCCGAATTTGCCGTCAAACTGGGAGCCGCCTATGGTTCGACATTAAAACCAGGAGCGCAGGTGACAGTTTCCCGCGACCAGCGCAGTATTTCTCGCATGGTCACGCGATCGCTAATTGCAGGATTGATGTCTGTAGGTATCAATATTCAAAACCTTGATGCTACCGCAATTCCAATGGCACGGACTGTAATCTCAACGATGGGAGTGTCTGGAGGCATTCACGTTAGAGTGCATCCCGATCGCCCAGATTACATTTTGATTGAATTTATCGACCCCAAAGGCATCAATATTTCTAAAGCTCTAGAAAAGAAAATTGAAGGGGCTTATTTTAAAGAAGACCTGCGGCGCGTGCAAATTCACGAAATTGGTAATGTCGTCTATCCAACCCAAATGGTATCTACCTACTGCACGGCATTCGAGCAGCACCTCAATGTCGAAGCGGTACGTCACAGTAACTCTAAAGTCGTGATCGACTACTCTTATGCAGTTACTGGGGCAGTCCTACCGCAAATGTTAGCTAAATTTGGCTGCGATGCAGTGGTGTTAAATGCTAGCCTCAAACCAACCGCTGTCAGTGCCGTAGAGAAAGAAGCATTACTGATGCAATTGGGTCATGTCGTCGAAGCACTCAAAGCTAACTTCGGCGTGCAGGTGTCGGCGAATGGCGAACAAATGACCTTAGTAGATGAAGCAGGTATCCCCATTCGGGGCGAAATGCTGACGGCTTTGATGGTCAACATGATGCTGACAGCACACCCCAGAGGCACTGTCGTCGTACCCGTTCACGTTTCTAGCGCTGTAGAGCAAATTGCCCGTCGCCACGATGCGAAAATCATTCGTACCAAGGCAAACCCCACCGCCTTGATGGAAGAATGCCGTCGCACGCCAAACGTAGTTTTAGGCGGAAGTGGAGAAACAGGCTTTATTTTCCCGCAATTGCATCCAGGGTTTGACGGGATGTTCTGCATCGCCAAGCTGATCGAAATGTTGACCATTCAAGAGCGATCGCTTGCCGCTATTCGCACCGAACTCCCCCGCGTCTACCACAAGTCATATACAGTCCGGTGTCCGTGGACGGTCAAGGGGGCGTTGATGCGTCATCTCGTCGAAACCCATCCAGCAGAAAGACTCGAACTGACCGACGGTGTAAAGATTCTCGATCGCCATGAAGATAATTGGATTTTGATCTTGCCAGATGCAGGGGAACCAGTGGTACATTTGTTCGCAAATAGTAACGATCGAGATTGGATAGATGAATCCTTGCGGGAATACCGTCACCGCGTTCAAGAGTTCGTAGAACAAGAACAAGGAGTGGAGCCATCCGTCTCATCTCTGGAAGGACTAGAGGCAAGATAGGGATGAAGTATAAAGGATGAAGGGAGTTGAAAATTGACGGTTAACCGTTAATTTTCAACTGCCAATCCCGACTCCCTACACCCTACACAAAGGAGACGAAGACATGAACAGCTGTATTTTAATGGCAGAAATTAAAGAAGAGCCGCAATTACGTCACGTCAATAATGACAACCTGCTGGCGATCGCCGAAATGATGGTTAGTATTCCTGGGCTAAGGGCAGAAGACCCCTCAGCGACTCTAAGAGTTGTCGGTTGGGGCAAAATGGCAGACGAAATTCAGCAAAACTACCACAAAGGCGATCGCGTCATTATTGAAGGTCGTTTAGGTATGAATACTGTAGAGCGACAAGAGGGTTTTAAAGAGAAACGAGCTGAATTAACCGCACAACGCATTCACAAGCTGGATGGTGTTAACCTCACGTCTTCCGCCACCGAACGGGAAGAAACAAGTAGCTATACCCCACCAGCGCCCCAGCCGCGTGCTGCAGCGCCAGTCGAAAGACAACCCGCCCCCGTCGCCGTCGCCGCACCGCAAGAGTCACCTAAGCCACCTGTAGAAGTCGATGAGGATGATATTCCGTTTTAACTGGTAATAATTCATGGTTGACGGTTGACAGTTGACCGTCAACCGTCAACCGTCAACTACTAATTCCCAATCGGTGCTGTTAAGATCCAGTTAATTTATCCCGCTAACTCCTATGAGTGATGTCCTCACAGTTCGCGATTTGCAGGTAGAGTTTGCTACAGATGACAATAGACTCATCAAAGCTGTTAACGGAATTTCGTTTGAACTGAAGCGGGGACAAACGCTGGGAATTGTTGGGGAATCGGGTTCGGGTAAGTCAGTCACTTCTCTGGCAATGATGAGACTGATTCCGACTCCTGGAAAGGTGACGCGGGGGCAAATCAAATTTTGGACAGCAGACGGGCAGGCAGTAGATTTATTGCAACTATCTCCTGCCCAGATGCAGAAATATCGAGGCGATCGCTTGGCAATGGTGTTTCAAGAGCCAATGAGCGCCCTCAACCCAGTCTTTACAATTGGGTTTCAACTAACTGAAGCCATTCGCTTGCACCAAAACGTATCTCAAGCTGAAGCCCGTCGTCAAGCGACTGCGCGGTTGCAGGAAGTGAAACTTTTACCCAGTGACGAAGAGTTACAACAGAAATATTTCGCCACCGTCAAGCAGCCAAATGCATCGGCACGCCAAATTCAAACTTGGGTCAACCAACAAAAACTTGCCATACTCGATCGCTATCCCCACGAGCTATCAGGAGGGCAATTACAGCGGGTGACAATTGCAATGGCAATTTCCTGCAATCCCGCCATTTTGATTGCTGACGAGCCTACCACAGCCCTAGACGTGACCGTACAAGCGACGATTATGGACTTGTTGCGGGAATTGCGCGATCGCCGTCAGATGTCCATGATGTTTATTACCCATGACTTGGGATTGGTGGCAGAAATTGCCGATGCGATCGCGGTGATGTACAAGGGGAAAATTGTCGAATACGGTTCGGTAGAGCAAATTTTTTCCCAACCCCAACACCCTTACACGAAAGGCTTATTAGCCTGTCGTCCGGCGCTAAATTCCCGACCGCAAAAACTCCTGACAGTTACCGACTTCATGACGGTAAGCGAAACCCCTACGGGAGAATTGGAAATTGAGTCAAAACAACCGCAATATCCCGCATTAATTCCATCAGAAGCCACTCACCAGCGGTTAGAGCAATTACAACAACAGCCACCTCTATTAGAAGTCAAAAATCTTCAAGTTGGCTTTCCCATGCGTGGAGGTTTCGGTCAAACGAAGCGCTATTTCATGGCAGTCAATGGCGTTGAGTTTCAAGTTTATCCAGGAGAAACTTTGGGATTAGTCGGTGAATCTGGTTGCGGCAAAACAACTTTGGGTAGAACGATTTTAAGGCTGATTCAACCGATTGGTGGGAAAATCTTTTTTGCCGGGAAAGACGTTACCACTCTCAAAGGCGAACAGTTACAGCGACTTCGCCGAGAAATGCAAATTGTGTTTCAAAATCCATATAGTTCTCTCGATCCTCGGATGAAGATTGGCGAGGCAGTGATGGAACCAATGTGGATTCATGGCACTAGTAAGACAACGAGACAGCGACGAGAAAGAGCCGCAGAATTTTTAGCTAAAGTTGGGATAGAACCTAAATTGATGAACCGCTATCCCCATGAATTTTCTGGCGGACAACGGCAGCGAATTTGTATTGCTAGAGCGCTGGCGCTTTATCCTGAAGTTAAATTTATTATCTGCGATGAATCTGTTTCCTCGTTAGATGTGTCGGTACAAGCACAGGTACTCAATCTTTTAAAAGAATTACAACAAGAATTAAAGCTCACTTATATTTTTATTTCGCACGATCTGAGCGTGGTGAAATTCATGAGCGATCGCATTTTGGTGATGAATCAAGGACAACTTGTCGAACAAGGGAGTGCTGAAACAATTTACTCCCAACCGCAACAAGAATACACGCGCAGATTAATCGCTTCCATCCCTACGGGTTCGCCAGAAAGAATTCACCAACGCCAGCAACATATATCAGTGACTAGTGACCAGTGACCAGTTATCAGTTATCAGTTATCAGTAATATTTATTTATTAGTAGGGTGGGCGTTGCCCACCTTAATTGATGCATTAAAGTCTGTTTTTAAAAGTATTAAAGACAGCAAACCCTGAAAGATTGGGAGAGTGGTATCTGAAAAAGGTAATTTTTGACTTGCAACAACACAGAAAGTAGCTGTTCTCGCTTTTGAGTTCCCGCGATCGCCAGCGAGTTAGTCAAGTTCAAGATATTTTACAGTAATAGCATGAAGGCACCTGCGATCGCCCCCCAAAACAGACTCCCGAAGAGAATTCCAAACAAAACTCCCCGAGTCGCGTAGGGATAGCAGTCAATCTCATAGCGATCGATGAGACATTCACGGACATTGCATTCAGCCGTTGGCTCGGATAAGGTGGGATTTAAAGTAATTGCGCTCGTTTGCTCGGATAAGGTTTGATTTAAGGTAATTTCGCTCAGCATTACGTAACTCCAAGCCGAAATAATTTTTATTATTCGTTAGCCAAGTTCTAAGATTCAGCTATAACGTAAGCATAGGCAACGAATGTGACTAATTTGTGAAACTTAAATGCGATCGAGATCGAAACGATGCGTATTTTAGTAGTCGAGGATAACGAACTGATTGCGGAGACACTAGCAGACGTGCTGCAAGACCAGCATTATGTCGTAGATATTGCCCTTGATGGAGAAGTTGGTTGGCAACAGGCGGAGGCTTTCGACTACGACTTAATTTTGTTAGATCTGATGCTACCTAAACTAGATGGCATTAGCCTCTGCAAACGTCTGCGGAGTTCTGGTTATGGAAAACCAATTCTGATGCTCACGGCACGGGACTCCTCTGCTGATAAGATTGTCGGTTTGGATAGTGGGGCTGATGATTACGTGATCAAACCTTTTGATGTTAACGAATTAGCAGCTCGCATCCGCGCCTTGTTACGTCGAGATAGCCCGGGGCGACAACCGATTCTCAGTTGGGGAGAGTTAAAGTTAGATCCCAGCACCTTAGCTGTCACCTATGGCTCTCAAGCAGTTAATGTCACCTCCAAAGAATATCAAATGCTGGAGTTGTTTTTGCGCAATCGCCAGCGGATCTTCAGCCAAGCTGAGCTTTTGGATCGCCTCTGGGCATTAGAAGATTCGCCGAATGAAGAAGTCGTGAGAGCGCACATTAAGCGCTTGCGCCACAAGCTGACAAATGTAGGAGTCCCGAAAGACGCAATCCAAACAGTCCACGGCTTGGGTTATCGCCTCAAGGAGCGATCGTGAATTCAAAAGCTCTCAGATACCGCTTATTTGGCACGTATTTGGCGATTATGGCAGTGCTATTAGGTGCGTTTGCAGGAGTGACCTATTGGCTATTTGCTCGCAGTCTCTACTGGGATTTAGACCAGCAACTGACGGCGATGGCAAGAATTGCAGCCTTGAGTCTGAGCAAGCAGAAGCATCCTCAAGTCGATTTGAATGATGATATTTGGGAAGATTTAGAAATTCGCGGCGTGACATTGGAATGGTTCGATGCTAATGGTAAACCCTTGGCAACACAGGGAAGGCGTAGATCGTCGCTGCCACCCCAAGTGTCTGACTCGGTGCAGCAAATTGGGCAGTTACGCCAGTTGACGATCGCCGTTCGTAGCCCTGAGATTCAAAGAGCAGGAGAATTGCAGGGATATGTTCGAGTCAGTAAATCTCTCAGAACGGTGGATGAGCTGCTAGAAAAGTGGCGCTGGCGGTTGAGTCTCGGTTTGCTCACAGAGCTGGGGTTATGTGGACTAGGCGGATATTGGCTGACGCGCCAAACGGTGCAACCCATCGAACAAAGTCTGATGCGAGTCAAATGGTTTACTGCCAACGCTTCTCACGAACTGAGAAGTCCGTTGACAGTGATTAAAAGTAATATCGGTCTAATTTTGAATCATCCAGAGCGAATTCATGCTGCGGACAAGAAAAGAATCGCAGCGATCGCCTGGGCTGCCGATCAAATGACAAATCTAATTGAGGATTTACTCTTTCTCGCCCGCTCCGACCAAACTCAACAGATACCCCACTCAGCAAAAGCCCCTTTAGATCTAGAGCCAACATTAAAAAGTTTAGTCGAGTCCTTTGAACCCCAGGCTCAAGCAAAAGAAATTCTCCTGACATCAGATTTAACTTCAGGATTATATATATTGGGGGACATCGCTCACATCAATCGATTGTTCTCTAACTTAATTGCCAATGCAATTCAATACACTCCAAAGGGCGGGCAGATCTGGGTGACAGCGCGCACTCAAGGCACGCAGGTCCAGGTTGACGTGCGAGATACTGGAATTGGCATTGCAACAGAAAATATGGATCGAATTTTCGATCCCTTTTGGCAGGCAGATGAGGCTCGCTCCTATCATTCACGCGGCTATGGCTTGGGTTTAGCTATCGCCAAGACAATTACGACGCAGCACTCAGGCAAGATTTTTGTCAACAGCGAACTGGGACAGGGAACGACCTTTACAGTCGCTTTACCCCTGTCGTTCTCAGTGATGTCTTAGCGATCGTTTGAGCTAAATCCTAAAACTCCGTGCTACGAGCCGCGATCGCCTTTGGTAACTCCGGTGGTGTCGTTTTGACCGGAAAGCGAAAGACAGCAACGATCGCTCTCACCGTGAACGCAAACATTGTCAACGCACCGATCGCAAAAATAATATCGCCTGGAATCCGCAACCATACAGTCCATCGCATCCACGGGCTACTAATCACCTCAGCACTACGAGCATACCAAGTGCCATGTTCGATCGACTGCGCCAATTGGTAGAAACCGTTGGGAATTAGCCCTAAAACCAGCATTCCAACTAAACCGCCATTAATCGTCCAGAAGCTAAAACGCAAGAGCCGCTCGTTCCAAGCCTGCTCTGGCACAAATTCCCGCAAGGCAAACAACATCAGCGCTAAAGCTAAACAACCATACACGCCAAACAAAGCAGAATGGGCGTGAATTGGAGTCGTATTCAGTCCTTGAGAGTAATACAAGACAATCGGCGGGTTAATTAAAAAGCCAAACACTCCCGCACCGACTAAATTCCAGAAACAGGTGGCAATAAAAAAGCGTAGGGGCCAACGGTAAAACCCTTCGGCTTCCTGAGACAGTTTCAGGGTCTTTAAGACTTCAAAGCCAATCAGTGTCAGGGGTACGACTTCCAGCGCCGAAAACACCGCTCCCATCGCGGCAATAAACGACGGCGTACCGGAGAAGTACAAATGGTGCAAAGTGCCGATTACCCCACTGCCCAAGTACAGAATTGTGGTAAGATAAGTGGCACGTAATGCCGAAGATTTCTTGAGAAATCCCAGTTCGCTACACAAATAGGCAATTACCACTGTTGCAAACACCTCGAAGAAGCCTTCTACCCAGAGGTGAATCACCCACCAGCGCCAATACTCTGCAATGCTCAGGGATGTGTGATTAGTGTAGGCTAACCCTACTGAATAGAACAAGGGAATCGTAATCGCACTGTAGAGGAAAAAGTGACTTAACCCCGTCGGAGTTTTTTCCTGTTTCAGGGCAGGCTTGAAGGCACGGTACAGCAGCCACAACCAAAAAACCATGCTGCCAATTAACAGCAGTTGCCAAACTCGCCCTAATTCAATATACTCGTAGCCCTGGTGTCCCCACAGGAAGCTATCTTTTACGTCTAGCACGCCTGTCACGGCTTGCCAAGTGCCAACGATCGAGCCGACTACCACGATCGCTAATGCTCCCAGCAGCACGGTATTACCCAAGGCTTGATGCTTGGGTTCGTACTGACCGAACCGAGGCGCAAAATACAATCCAGCTGCTAACCAACAGGTGGCAATCCAAAATAGAGCGAGTTGCAAATGCCAGGTGCGCGAAGCGGCGTAAGGGAGGAATTGCATCAAGGGAATACCGTAAAATCCTTCCCCTTCCACGGCATAGTGCGCGGTAAACATCCCCATTAAAATTTGCACCAGAAACAATGTCATCGCCACGCCAAAAAATAGCGAGGTTACTTTCTGGCTGGGCGTAGGAATGCGGACGGCTGGACGAGCCGGAACGGGCTGGACTTCATCTGTTTCTTCTTGCGTCAGGTAGATAAATAGAAACACGCCAATACCGGCAATCAGAACCACCACCGATAGGATCGACCAGGTGATAAACTGTCCTGGGGCTTGATTACCAATCAGGCGATCGGCAGGCCAATTCGCCGTATAGGAGAAAGGAGCATTGGGGCGATTGGCAGAAGCTGCCCAAGCAGTCCAGGCAAAGAAGCCAGTGACATTGTGAATTTGAGTATCGTCTTTGAACCAGCCATCAGGAATAGAGTGAACGGCAGAACCATGCGCTAAAAGTGGCTGATAATCTTGAAAAACTTGTTTTAAGCCTTGAGTTTGAGCATCCGTCAGGAGCAGCGTGCGGGTTTGGGGATCGTAGCGGTTAGTCTTGAACTGCTCGCTTACCCTTGCTTCCAAGCTGGCTCTTTCGGGAGCGGGTAAAGCCTCCAAGTCTGCTTGAGAAAAATCTGGTTGACCGTTATAGAGGACACCAGCAGTGCTTAATCCCCAGCGATGCAGCACGTCAGCCGTCCAATCGGGCGCGAGATAGCTGCCATGTCCCCAAATACTGCCAATGTGTTGCCCGCCGCGTGCCAGATAGATTTCTTGTCCCGCTTGTATCTCGGCTCGCGTCAGGATAATTTCTTGTTGCGGGGATTGCAGCACATCGGGGACGGGTGGGGCATTTTTCCAGATCGCTGCTCCGGCAGCTAGCAAGGTTGTAAAGGCAATGATGCAGATGAGTACTAACCAGGCAGGTAGGCTGAGCGATCGCCCTCCAGTTGTGGCGCGATCGCCACTCACTGCTATAGAATCAGTCATTGCCGCACCTCCAAATACAAATAGAAGAACGCCGATTGCAAATCGAATCGTGCCAGTCGAACTCAGTTCAACCCACATTCGCACTCGCAACCTTCATCTCGGTCGTACTTTGAGTTTGACAAACCTGCTCGATGGCATCTCTGAGCTAGCTCATAGTTCGATCCTTCACATAGTTATATACAAAAAACAGCGATCGAGTTGATGTAAAAATTGCCATTGATGTTATTTTTATGACACATAACTGTGTATTGCTTGAAACTTAAAAAAAAGCAAAAAAATTTAGTAACTAGAAGCGATCGCCCAATTGCTAAAACAGGAGTAGAGCGGGCAATTGAAACTGATGAAGCAACAGCGATCGCCTGGATGAACCAGCGACTTGAAATCTTGGGAGTAAAACTAACATGACCATCACTGCAATAGAACTGCCGATGGAGAAAATTCGAGACTTTTGCGAACAATGGCAGGTAGCAGAATTAGCCCTATTTGGTTCCGTTCTCCGAGATGATTTCCGCCCCGACAGCGACATTGATATTTTGATCGCTTTTTCTCCAACCGCAAAACGTGGGTTAACCGAAACCATGCAAATGCGCGATCAACTCCAAGGAATTTTTAATCGAAAAGTAGACTTAATCGTTAAAGCGGCGATCGAGCGCAGTGAAAATTGGTTGAGACGTAAAAACATTTTAGAATCAGCACAAACTATCTATGTCGCGCGATCGAGAATCTCTCATTGACATCGCCAACGCCATCAGACGCATTTTGCGCTATACAGATAGCGTCGGTCGAGCCGAACTAGAAACTAATGATGAAAAGTTGTCTGCAATACTCTATCAAATTACGATTATCGGCGAAGCAACCAAACGACTATCTCAGCCATTTCGTCAGCAACATCCAGAAATTCCTTGGCGAGAAATGGCGGGAATGCGAGATTTCATTGTCCACAAATACGATCAGCTTGATTTTGAGGTTGTATGGGATGTAGTTCAAAATAAACTTTCAGAACTTTTAAGCTCGATTGAGGTTTTGTTATAAGGTTATTAATCCAATCTTGGAGCCGAAAAAGCGAAAGTTGTCTTCTCCTAAACCTCTCTACATCAAATTGAGCGGATCGACATCGATGGTCAAACTCACATTATGAGGACAAAGCGATCGCACCTGCTGCCAATCGGGTAATACTGGTTGCAAATCTGGGGCAATTTTGAGCAGAATTTGCCAACGGTAACGATTAGCTACCCGCAAGATATTCGCTGGCGCTGGTCCCAAAATTTCCCATCCAGGCGTAATGTAATTATTGAAATAGGATGCGATCGCTTGCGCTGTATTTTCTACCGCACTTGCCTCAACACTACTCAAACGCAACAAAATCAATCGTCCGTGAGGCGGATAATTCAACGCCACCCGCTGTTGCAACTCCGCTTCTACAAACCTTTCATATTCATGCTGCTGTACGGCTTGAATCACCGGATGATCGGGAGTGTAGGTTTGTAAAATCACTCTACCAGGATCGTCACCCCGTCCTGCCCTTCCCGCTACCTGAGTTAAAGTTTGAAATGCCCGTTCTGCGGCTCTGTAATCGGGTAAATGCAATAATCCATCCGCCGCTACCACACCAATCAAAGTAACTTGGGGCAGATCTAACCCTTTCGTCAGCATTTGCGTCCCAATTAATAAATCTGCCTCCCTGTTGGCAAACTGAGTTAACAGCGTCCGGTGCGCCCCTTTAGTCCGAGTTGTATCGCTATCAAACCGAATAAATCGCAATTGGGGAAACAATCGCGTAATTTCCTGCGCTACCCGCTGCGTCCCGCTACCAAAAAATTTCAAATAAGGGGAACCGCATTCGGGACAATTACGAGGATGAGATTGACTGTAATTGCAGTAATGACACCGCAACAACTGCGGTGCACCCTCTTCTACATGGTGATAGGACAACGACACATCGCAAGCAGGACACTCCAGCACGTAACCGCAACTGCGACACGAAACAAACGTACTGTGTCCCCGCCGATGGATAAATAAAATTCCCTGCTGTCCCCGTGCTTGCAACTGCTGCAAAGCCTCCGACAGAGAACGGCTGAAAATCGAGCGATTGCCCTCCTGAATCTCCTGACGCATATCTACCACTTCTACAGGTGGTAAGGGGCGGGATTGGATGCGTTCTGGTAAGGAGAGGTAATGTGTTGGTTGATGGTTGATGGTTGACGGTTGACGGTTGATGGTTGACGGTTGATGGTTGACGGTTGTTGGTAATTCCTCCGACTCCCGACTCCCGACTCCCGACTCCCGTTTTCTGACACTTATCCAACTTTCCAACGAGGGGGTTGCAGAACCTAATACTAAGGGACAGTTTTCTAATTCAGCGCGCCACTGGGCGACGGTACGGGCGTGGTAGGTGGGAATGGGGGAATCTTGCTTAAAGCTGCTGTCGTGTTCCTCGTCTAAAATAATTAAGCCAAGACGGGGTAAGGGGGCAAAAATAGCAGAACGAGTACCAATAACAACTTGGGGTTCTCCTAAGAGCATTTGTCGCCAGGTATCGTATCTTTCTCCATCTGAGAGGGCGCTATGGTAGACGCATACTTTGCTACCGAAGCGAGCGCGAAAACGATCGGTAAGTTGGGGAGTTAGACCGATTTCTGGTACTAAAACTAGAGCCGATTTACCTTGACTTAATATGGGCGCGATCGCCTGTAGATAAACTTCAGTTTTACCCGATCCCGTCACCCCATGCAATAAGACGCGATCGCATCCTTCTAGTTGAGTAATTGCCTCTACTGCTTGTAACTGAGCTGCTGTCAGTGTTTTTGGCGCGTCTGCTGCTTGCAACACTCCTTGTTCTTGCCGCAGCATTTCCCGTTCTTCAATGACAACATAGCCCTTCTGTTCTAATGTTTTGAGGGTACTAGGACTAGCGTTACACAGTCGTAACAGTTCGCTCAACCAAATATCGCCGCCCTGCCGTCGCAACACGTCTAAAATTTCCTGTTGTCGAGACGTAAGATCTCGTTCTAACCCGGTACTTACCAATGTCACCGCTTTTTGCAACTTGGGGCGTGTCAGGCGGGGTGGTTCTAGATAACTTTCTACCAACGACAGGCGCAACAATTCTCGCACGCCCCGATAGGCATTCCTGACTTGTCTTTGCAGGTAAACAAAGCTGTAGTCCTTATTCGGTTGAGCTTGCAGCAGTGCCAAAATTTCTTTCGCCGCCGGAGTGCAGAACGCATCAACACCAGGTTTGATTTCCCCAATTAGTTTAATCCGACGCTGCGATCGCCCTAACAATCCAGGGGGCAAAGCAACGCGAATTGCTGCAATCAAGGGAGTGTAGTAGTATGCTGCCACTCGATTGAGTAGTTCCCAATAAGCAGGTGGGAAAAAGCCGCGACTCACCACATCCTCAACAGCTCGAATTTTGTCTGGGGATAGATCGACAGGAGGCTGCTCTACAAATCGTAAGGCGATCGCTCCAACTTGATTTGCTCCAAACGGCACGCTCAGAATATCTCCCGGCTGCACCGTCAATTGAGCTGGCAACTTATAGGTATATATCTCCTGCGTTCCCGGACAATCTACCAAAACTTCCAGCCAACGCTGGTTCGTTTGCGATTGGTAGTATCCTTGTAGTTCAGCTACCACAGATCTGCCTGTTAAATTTACCCCGACCATACCTAAATTAGCCTACTCCTACAATTACCCTTGGCGCGACCTGTGGTAATCCATATTACAATTTGCCTTCTGAATTCGCAATGAAGGAAGCAGTTGTCAGTTATCAGTTATCAGTGGGTATGGTGTGTGTGACTTCTCTCCCCCAGCCTCTCCAGCTCTCTTCTAACTTCTGGCTTCTGAATTCTAATAAGTATTTTCTCCCTATTGATAGAGATTTAAATAGTTAATTCTATGCCATCCTAATTTTTAGGAACAAATACTTTAAGAAAATTTAATTAATTAGGTTGACATATGTGTATAATTAGTAAATTCTATTACTAGCCTAGCATACATTTAGGAATACTAAACATCCTATTGGCTTGGTATACATCATAACTTTCGGAAGAACTATTTGTTTTTCTGAAATACACACCGAACTTTAACAAAAACTTAATAAGTTTGCCATAGAAAAACAGGAAATCTCTTACTATTTACATTGCATTTCAAACGATAATTAGCCTACGATAAGCATGGTTGGAAAATTTAATAAAACTCCCGCTCTCAATTTACAGCGTTTATTGCCGAGTGGATTTGGTGATAAAAAATACGAATTTGAAAGGTTTTCAAGTCGAAAAAAACTGATAATAAGCTTCTAATAAGAAGATAATTACCCAGACAAGTTTCAAGCCTGAAACTTAATTAAAAATTAAGTAGTCTCCCATCTACCTTGTGCCAGTGTTTATGTACGAAAGAAAGCAGCCGTACCAACACGATCGCTTCCCTACCCCGGAATTCAATAGCGATATAGAAATTGCCGAAATAGAGGTAATTACCGCTTTGAATCGAGAAGTCGAATCGGAACCAGAGCAGCTACCCGAGCTAACAACACCCAATATAGAAGAAACAGCGATCGCCTTGACAGAAGGATGGGAGGCAGACGAGCGAGACTTTGATGGGATTGGAGCAGCAAGAGCTTCGGAGTATCAAAAAACTCAGTTTGACGATGCAGTGGGAGCGTTTTTTAAAGAAATGGCGCGTTATCCCTTGCTGAAAGCAGAAGAAGAAGTAGAATTGGCGCGTCGAGTCCGGTTTTTAGTTGAAGTTGAAGAAATTCAAAAAGGACTACAAAAGCAACTCAAACGTCAACCAAACCGCGAAGAATTGATAGCACAGTTAGGAATTTCAGAAAAACAATTAGAACACCACCTGTATTTGGGACGAGTGGCAAAGCGGAAAATGATCCGTTCTAATTTACGCTTGGTAGTTTCCATCGCCAAACGCTATTTGAATCGCGGTTTGCCATT
Organism: Scytonema millei VB511283; assembly: GCF_000817735.3. Taxonomy (NCBI): domain Bacteria; kingdom Bacillati; phylum Cyanobacteriota; class Cyanophyceae; order Nostocales; family Scytonemataceae; genus Scytonema; species Scytonema millei. The sequence continues at coordinate 466,636 of NZ_JTJC03000004.1, forward strand.
TCTAGATCTGATTCAAGAAGGCGCAATGGGACTCAATCGCGCCACAGAAAAATTCGATCCCGACAAGGGATATAAGTTTTCTACCTATGCCTATTGGTGGATTCGTCAAGCAATTACGCGGGCGATCGCTAATGATGCTAGAACAATTCGGTTACCAATTCACATTGTTGAAAAATTAAATAAACTTAAAAAATATCAACGCGAGCTGAAGCAAAAACTTCAACGCAATCCCTCAGAAATTGAATTAGCCGCAGCATTAGAAGTTCCGCCAGAACAATTACGTCAATTACAACAGTTACGGCGCAAGGCTTTATCTCTGAATCATCGAGTCGGGAAAGAGGAAGATACAGAATTAGTCGATCTCCTAGAAGACAACGACGCTCAATCCCCCGAACAACAGATGAGCGAAACCATGATGAGACAGGAAATTTGGGATGTTTTAGGCGATGTTCTTACTCCCAGGGAAAAAGACGTAATTTCTCTGCGTTACGGTTTGACGACAAGCGAACCTTGTACTTTGGAGGAAGTCGGTTGTTTGTTCAATCTCTCTCGCGAGAGAGTCAGACAAATCCAAAGTAAAGCCATGCGGAAGTTGCGTCGTCCTCATATTGCCAAACGCTTGAAAGGGTGGCTGTTGTAATTTTGGTCGCGCCAAGACGCAAAGGCGCAAAGCGTTACTGATGAATGGTAACTTTTTGCTAGGCATTATACAAAAAAGATATTTTCTTTTAAGACTCGATTACTCTCAAGAAACTCTTCATTCCTTTGCGTCTTGGCACGACACTATCTTAAAATGCCTGATGGACTCTAAATTTCTTTTGCGTCCGGCTCAAAGCGCCGATACAGATGCAATTTTCGACCTAATTAAAGCTCTGGCGGAGTATGAAAAATTATCTCATGCAGTCATTGGTAGTGTTGAGGCATTGCAAGAGCATCTATTCGGTTCTCGTCCTTATATAGAGGCGATTGTAGCTGAATGTGACGAGAAAGCTGTAGGATTTGCACTGTATTTCTACAATTACTCTACCTTTCTCACAAAGCCAGGAATTTATTTAGAAGATTTATTTGTCTTGCCAGAGTATCGCCGCCAGGGGATCGGTAAGGCAATATTCAAATATTTGGCAAAGTTAGCAGTCGAAAAAGATTGCGGTAGATTGGAATGGAGCGTACTAGATTGGAACGAACCCGCGATCGCTTTTTATCAACAGATGGGCGCTAAGATTTTGCCAGATTGGCGAATTTGTCGCCTCACCGATACAGCTTTGACAGAGTTAGCCAGCGATCCCCGCTTGTAGTTACCATTTCTGTAGGGTGCGTTATACGTAACCCACCCTACAAATTCTAAATTACGAAATATGAACTATAGCGATCGCCTAACTTCGCGCTACGAAATTCAACAACAATTGGCAAAAAAAGCCGGACGCAAAACGCTGTTAGGGCGGGATTTAGAAACTCAGCAATTAGTTGTTATCAAACTTCTCTCCTTTGGAATAGATTTTGAGTGGGAAGCATTGAAGTTATTTGAACGGGAAGCAGAAACTTTAAAAGCTTTATCTCACCCCGCTATTCCCAAATATTTAGATTTTTTTGAATTCGATACACCCTACAGTAAAGGGTTTGCTCTGGTACAGTCTTATGTGGAAGGAAAATCTTTAGAGACAGAACTCAAGGCTGGACGAACTTTTAGTGAGGTGGAAGTCAAACAATTAGCTAAATCAGTACTAGAAATTTTGCTCTACCTCCACGGACAAAAACCACCCGTCATTCACCGCGATCTGAAACCTAGCAATATTTTGCTTGGGGATCGCATAGAAAAAATATATTTAGTCGATTTCGGTTCCGTCCAAACTCTAGCTTCCAAGGAAGGCGGAACGATGACAGTCGTGGGGACCTACGGTTATATGCCTCCCGAACAATTTGGCGATCGCGCCGTTCCCGCCTCCGATTTATATAGCTTGGGTACAACTTTAATTTACTTGGTTACGGGGACTCATCCCGCCGATTTACCACACAAAAACGGACACATTCAATTTGAATCGGTGGCAAGTTTGAGTCCTGAATTTACCCGCTGGTTACAGTGGATGACCGAACCAAATTTAGATCGGCGCTTGAGTTCGGCTCGGGAAGCATTAGCAGCTTTAGAACAACCCGTAAATATCGTACCGACAATTTCGCAACCGTTTGGGAGTAAGATTAAATTACATCAAGATGCCAATTTTGTAGAAATTTTGCTTCCTAGCAAAGGTTTTAGTCCTGAAATTGTCTCTTTAAGCTTATTTGCGATCGCGTGGAATTCGTTTTTAGTATTTTGGCTAGCCTCGGCTCTCATAACAGCACCAATGGGCATGAATCTCTTCTTCGCCTTATTTTCACTTCCTTTTTTGGGCGCGGGTGCAAGCATGGTTTGGCGAATTCTCTCAGCTTTATTTGGTAAAGTCCGAATTACTATAGATCCTCAACAAATATCCCGCAGCTACGAAATGTTGGGCTTCCGATTTAAACAGCCGCGCCATCAAGCACCGAGACAAGCGATTGAAAAACTGGCGATTTTATCTTTTGGTCGTGTCTCTCGCCTGACAATTTGGGCGGGAACCAGAAAATACGAACTCGGTAACGATGGTTCCATCTCTCCCTCAGAAGTTGACTGGCTAGCTCAAGAACTCAGCACGTGGTTGGGAATACCGATTAATAAGTCGTAAGTCGTAAGTCGTAAGTCAGAAGTAACTGATAACTGATAACTGATAACTGATAACTGGTTACTGTACAAGCGCGATCGCATCCCATCTATGATTAGTAAGAGAGCAGGTTGACAGGAGAATTCTATGTTTGGTCTAGGATGGGCAGAAGTCGGAGTCATCTTTATCATCGCAATTCTCATCTTTGGTCCCAAGAAAATTCCCGAAATCGGTAGTTCCCTCGGTAAAACACTACGCGGCTTTAAAGAAGAACTGAAAAATCCTCAAGAAGATCGCCCTGAATCGGAAGATTAAACAACAGAAGTCACAAGTCACAAATCGCAACTCGCAATTCAAAATTTCCTGATTCCTGTACGGGCGGGTTCACCTATACTCTCTGTTTAGTACGGAGTTTTTTGGTAAACCTGTCCCTACGACTTCTGACTCCTTGCAAATGACAACTACCAACTACCAACTACCTAAATCTGATTCACCGACGACACGATCCCAGTTGGTGAATCTTGCGCCGCCACGCTGGGAGGCTGGAGGGAATTATCGCTCAAGGGGTTACGGGCTTGAATTAAGCTAATGGCACGGCTGACGCTTTCTGGCAGGATCACAACCAAACTACCATTAGAAGCAGTATCTAAACCCGTATTGATTGCTGTCGTCTCATCTAAGACGATCTCGTAACGACAATCGGACTTAACTTGCATAATCCCCTTGGAAATTAACTCAGCCGCATCTCCTCTAGGGCGACCTCTGTTATCGTCGTCTTCTTTAATAATGATGCGATCGAAAATTTCAGCGGAAAGCTTACCCAGGATGATAAAATCTTCGTCACGGCGATCGCCTGGACCTCCGATGACACCGATCCTTTCTCCTGCCGTCCAGTTGCGCACAAATCCCCCTAACGCCTCGTAGCTGTGAGGATTGTGGGCGTAATCTACCAAGGCATGATATTCACCCAGGTTGAATAAATTCATCCGTCCAGGAGTCTGACTGCTAGAAGCGCGGAACGTAGCTAATCCAGCACGGATCTGTTCGATCTGCACGCCATAGGCATAAGCTGCTAAACTTGCGGCTAAAGCATTGGCAATCATAAACGGTGCGCGTCCGCCCATAGTTAACGGTACGTTCGCCGCCTGTTCGATCCGCAGCGTCCAATCTCCTTGCAAAATTGACAGGTAGCCGTTTTCGTACACCGCAGCCAATCCACCCTGCTGGGTATGCTCCCGTACCACAGGATTATCTGGAGACATGGAAAACCAAGCTAGCTTAGACTTGACGCGATCGCGCATTTCTGCTGTAAGCGGATCGTCGGCGTTGAGGACGGCATAACCATTCGGTTGCACGGCTTCCGCCACCACGCTCTTGAGGTGTGCCATTTGTTCGAGCGTGTCAATATCGCCAATTCCCAAATGATCGGCAGCCACATTCAACACTACCCCGATATCGCTAGCATCAAAAGCCAGTCCCGATCGCAAAATGCCTCCCCGTGCCGACTCCAGTACGGCAACTTCCACCGTGGGGTCTTGTAAAATCAACTGGGCGCTTTGGGGACCAGTATTATCGCCTGGTTCTACCAAATAATCGCCGATATACGTGCCATCAGTGGTGGTGTAACCAACCACCTTGCCACTCTGTTTAATCAGGTGTGCCGTCAAGCGCGTAGTGGTTGTTTTACCATTCGTTCCCGTCAGGGCAATAATTGGAATTCGGCTGGGCGTACCTGGGGGAAATAACATATCTAATACTGCCCCAGCAACGTTACGGGGAATACCGCGACTGGGAGCAACGTGCATCCTAAAGCCTGGAGCCGCATTCACCTCTACAATTACGCCCTCAGTTTCCCGCAATGGACGGCTGATATCGGAGGTGACAATATCGATCCCCGTGATATCTAAGCCAACGATTTTCGCGACTCGCTGCGCTAACCAAGCATTTTCTGGGTGAATGTCATCAGTACGGTCTACCGCGATCCCGCCCGTACTCAAGTTTGCCGTTGCCCGCAAGTAGCAAACTTCGCCCTCTGTTAATACCGTATCTAAGGTATACCCTTGGCGTTCGAGCAATGGGAAACTAGTGCGATCGAGTTGAATTTTGGTCAGAACGTTATCGTGTCCCTCACCCCGATTCGGGTCTTGGTTCGTCTCTTCAATTAACTGCTCGATCGTACTCTCACCATCACCGACAACGTGAGCGGGGACGCGCTCGGCAACAGCAACCACCTTACCATCTACCACCAATACGCGATGATCGCGCCCGACGTAGTAGCGTTCGACAATTACAGCGCGAGAAACTTCTTTAGCAGCATCGTAGGCGGCTTCAGCTTCTTCCCAGGTTCTAATATCGATCGTGATCCCCCGCCCGTGGTTGCCATCCAAGGGTTTAATCACAATTGGATAACCGCCAACAGAGGCGATTGCATCTTCTAATTCATCTAAATAGCTAATTGTCGTTCCTTGAGGAACGGGTACGCCAGCATTGCCTAAAATCCGTTTCGTGCTTTCCTTATCGCAGGCAAGTTCTACACCCAAAATTCCCGTGCGATCGCTCATTGTAGCTTGTACCCGCTTTTGATTCGCACCATACCCCAACTGAATCAAAAACCGCGCCCCTAAATTCATCCAGGGAATGCCCTTAGCTGCTGCCTCTTCTACAATCGCCTCCGTACTCGGTCCTAACGCGGCATCCCGATACAGTTCCTTGAGATCCTGCAAATCTTGCTCTAACTCAGCTTGGGGATATCTTCCTTGCTCCACAATACTCTGGCACATCCGCACGGCAGCCCTTCCCGCATAGCGTCCTGCCTGCTCGTCTTCATAGTCGAACACTACCTGATAAACCCCAGGTGTTGAGGTTTCCCGCGTCCGTCCAAAGCCGACTGACATGCCTGCCAGTTCTTGTAACTCTAAGGCGATATGCTCCACCACATGCCCCATCATCGTGCCTTCCCGCACCCGCATGAGAAAGCCACCACGACACCCAGGAGAGCAGAAATGCGATTCTAAACTCGGCAGAGTCTCGACAAGTCCTTCATAGAAGCCTGGGATCTGGTCAGTCGGTTGCTCGGCTAAATCTTCCAAATCGAGCCGCATCAAGATCAGCTTATGTCGGCGAATGCTCCAATAATTGGGACCGCGTAAAGTCTGGATTTTCAGAATTCTCATGGGATTGGGAAATGGGGGGTGCAACCAATTAACTAGTGTCTCGCTCAAGACTTAGCGACAACTGTATCGGAAACTACTTTTTTACTTGAAATCGAAAATGCAGCTCATATTCTTCCCACCGAAAGAATATAATTCCGAATTCCGACTTTTGTACGGGCGGGTTTAGCAGAGAAATTAGCAGTCTCAGCCGTAAATCTTTGGTCAAAACCCGCCCCTACGAATACTTGACTATTGCGGTAGTCTTTGCACGGGAGCCAAAACGATCCGCTTTTGTAAATGATAGCGATCGCCATAACTCAAGATATGCACTCGCAGGTTATGCAAACTTAAAGGCTCGGCAGCACCAATATCGGCATGGTTAGTGTAAGACATTTCCCCAGGATCGACAATCGTAACTGTACCTTTGCCCATCACCCTTAAAGTGCCATCTTTCTCGACCATAGCGCAAGTATCTTCATCAATCCCGATCCCCAAGCGATCTGGATGACAGGCAACTGCACTGAGCAATCGTCCCATCCGATTGCGATTGTGAAAGTGCTGATCTACGATCGCATCAGGGATGATTCCCAGACCGATCGCCATATCTACCAGCGCTCGATTTGGTGACTCGCCACTGCCACCGCCAGCAATCATGTGATGCCCCATCACGGCAGCTCCCGCACTCGTACCAGCTAAAGTCAGTTGTCCCCGCTGTACCCGCATCCGAATAATATCCATTGCTGGGGTATCTGCCAGCACCGCACACAGACGTAGTTGATCCCCCCCGGTCAAAAAGACTCCCGTACAAGCAGCCAGACATGCTTGAACATTTGGCTCCTCGCACTGTTGTCGTTCTCGGATATCCAAGACTTCGACTTTCTTTGCTCCCATTTCTTCGAAAATGCTAAGATAGCGTGCGCCAATAATTGTTGGTTCGCGAGAAGCAGAAGGAATAATCGCAATATGGGCATCTGTCGATCCGGCACGAGCAAAAAACGTGTGCAGGATTTCCCTTCCGTGAACCTTATCCTCTGCTCCACCGATCACCAAAATGGCTGTTTTTGTAGCTTGGGGAGTCCTCATTTCCAGCGATTGAGCCTCTAATTGCACCATTGTTTCTTTCCTTCTCGTCAACCCCATTCAAAGTCCGCTCCTGCGATCGCTTCAGTGCTGCAAAGCATTCAATCCGAGGTTGAGACCGTACCAATTGAATTTTTTTTACCCTGACCGCTCAGTAATTTGCCAGACGTGACAATATTTAAACATAATTTAAACAATAAGCAACACTTTTGTCATTCGTCATTTGTGAGGAGCCAAGAGTCAGGAGCCAGGAGTCGGAATTAACTGATAACTGGTCACTGGTCACTGATAACTGATAATAGTCATTTTTCTGGTTGATTTTTTGTGCGTTTTGATATAGTTACTCTCTTCCCCGACTTCTTTACCTCTCCTCTTAGCTCAGGATTGATGTGTAAAGCTTTGGCAAAAAAAATTGCCGAGGTAAATCTGGTCAATCCCCGCGACTTTACCACCGATAAGCATCGCAAGGTCGATGACGAACCCTACGGTGGTGGTGTAGGGATGTTGATGAAACCAGATCCGATTTTCGCTGCCGTTGAATCACTCCCAATTTTACCGCGTCGAGAAACGATATTAATGACTCCTCAAGGTCAACCTTTGAATCAATCGTTGCTCAAAGAATTAGCAAGTAACTGCGAGCAAATAGTCATCATCTGCGGACATTATGAAGGGGTAGACGATCGCGTACTGCATCTAGTCACGCGAGAGATTTCTTTAGGAGATTTCGTGTTAACTGGAGGAGAAATTCCCGCTTTGGCATTGATGAATGGAGTTATCCGGCTACAACCAGGAACGGTAGGAAAAACAGAGTCCCTTAAAGCCGAAAGTTTTGAGGCAGGGTTGTTAGATTATCCTCAATATACTCGTCCAGCAGACTTTCGCGGCTGGAAAGTTCCAGAAGTCCTGCTTTCAGGGAATCATCAAGCGATCGCTCAGTGGCGCTACGAACAGCAAATTCAACGCACCCGCGATCGCCGTCCCGATCTGTTAGAGGGAGCAGGGAGCAGGGAGCAGGGGGACAAGGGGGACAAGGGGGACAAGGGGGACAAGGGGGATAATTCTAGCCACCAGCCAGTAGTCACTGATAACTGATAACTGTCAACTGTCAACTGATAACTGTCAACCATCTAGTCTTTTTGCTGCAAATGCGATCGCCTCTTCTACAGTTGAGATTTTGCCTTCGATTTGAGCCAGTTGAATCTGTAACAACATTTCCCCAATCAGCGGACTAGGTGAGAGTTTAAGAGCTTTCATTAAGTCATTACCTGTCAGAATTGGGGTAGGATGGGCAACTGGATCTTTGGGGTTGAGATAGCGGTGAATGAGCGAAGAGAGTAAATCTATACTCGTCCCTTGTACGACAGCTAAAATTACGATCGCGGGAAAAATAACACCAGCAGCACGAAAGAAAAAGTATTGCTCTGCTAAAGTCATTTGTCCGGGCGATTTTGCTTGGAGTTGAGGTAATAGTTGTAAGGCTGTAGTCACGGCTTTAATTTCTGCCCGACTGTAAGCTAATTTATCTAACTCTATTTCTGCTGTGGCTGAATTTGTGGAAACCAGACAAGTCAGTTTGGCAATTCCCAACCAGGAGGTTTTGATTGTATTTCGTACTGGTTGATTGAGTTCTCGAACTAATTGGGAAAATGATGATAAGCTAGCAGCGGCAGAGTTAACCTTGAGTAATCGCTCTACATGCGATCGCGTCATATTAGGAAACCAAGGTGCAAGTAACCCATCTTCCCAAGCAGCTTGCAACCATGCCGTACCGCGATCGCTGTTGAGGAGATAGCCCAATTCTACCCGCACTCGTTCGGCTGCTACTCGTCCGATTAAAGGTGCAAGCTGACGAATTATCGATCGCGTATTTGGTTCGAGAGTGAAATCTAACTGAGCAGCTTGACGATAACCTCTCAGCAACCGTAACGGATCGTCTTGCAAATTTGCAGGCGATACCATCCGTAACAAGCGTTGCTGTAAGTCAGTATAGCCGTGTAAAGGATCGATGAGTTCTTGAGTGTGAGGATTGTAGGCGATCGCATTGATTGTGAAATCTCGTCGTTGCAAGTCGGCTTCGAGAGCAACACCCTCTTGTAAGGCAAAATCAACGGTAGCATTTTTAAACACGACTCTGGCAATCTGCCTTTGCGCGTCGAGTAAGACAAAACCAGCTTTGTAATGTTTGGCGATCGCCCTAGCTGTCTCAACCGCTTTTTCTGGTAGAACAAAATCTAAATCCAAATAATCTGAGTTTCTCCCGAGTAGGCGATCGCGGACTGCACCACCTACTAGGTACGATGGTTGAGGCAACCATTCCCAGCCAAAGGGCAGATCGGTAAATAATTGAGATAATAAAGAGGGAGACATCGCAACAAAAATCAACCCAGCAACTGACTCACATCCAGTTTGTATAAGCTAAATTAACAGAAAAGCAAATGGAGAAGGTTCTATGTGCATCTGCGTCAATTGCCATTACGTGGATCGCTGCATGACCTATCATGCAGTAGAACACCAACACCAGCAACCCCACTTGACCGAAAATCCAAGTTTTGAACCAGTCGAACCAAGCATTAATGTCAATATCCGTCCCAAAGAAGACTACATTGAAATGGAATGGGACGTAGTAGGCTGCCTCAGTTTCAAAGCCGAAATGGGTAAATGGTCAAAACTGCGCCCCGGCGAACTCGTACCGACTTGAGAGGGAGTAGGGAGTAGGGGGACAAGGGAGAATATCTACAAATGACCAATGATAAATGACCAATGACAAATTATGCTCTTGCTCTACACACGACAACACCAGAGTTAGGACTGGCAATTAGTAATTTTCAGGAAGATAGACGCGATCGCGTTGTGCATTTGGGGCGCGATCTGTCAAGTCTTTTGCACCAAAATTTAGCAGAGTTTTTGCAACCTCAAACTTGGTCAAATTTGGCATTTATTGCTGTAGCTAGGGGACCAGGAGGCTTTACAGGGACGCGCATCGGCGTGGTAACGGCGCGGACGCTAGCGCAACAACTCGATATTCCCCTATTTGCCATCTCCACTTTAGCCGCAGTCGCCTGGGGACATCGAGGCGAAAAACCTATCGCCGTGCAAATGCCAGCCCAGCGAGGACAATTATTTACGGCAATTTATCAATTGACTTCAGATTCGCAAGGCTTAACTCCCCTATTGGCAGACACAGTTATGTCTCCCGAAGCATGGCAGCAAACTCTGGCTGATTTTTCAGCTCCTTGTCAACTACTTTCTGCCGAGGGCGATCTAGGGGCTTCTGTTTCTCAGATATTAGAACTAGCCGAACTCGAATGGCAACAAGGCAAACGCCCTCACTGGTCGGCAGCATTACCTTTTTACGGACAGCATCCGGTAGACTGAAAAGTCAAAAGCTAATTGAAAAGTCAAAAGTCAAAAGCTAAAAGTCAAAAAGCACTGGGTTCAGAATTCTCTCTTATTCTTTACTCCCGACTCCCGACTCCCTTATAACTTTTCAGATAAATAACTATCTTTAGTCAGTTTCAGAATTATCGACATTAATTGGTAGGGATTGACAGGTTTAGAGAGATGGACTTGAAAACCAGCAGCGATCGCGCGATCGCGGTCTGAATCTCTAGCAAACCCAGTTAAGGCGATCGCCGGGGTATGAGTACCTAGTCCTATTTCCTGCATTCTAATTTGGTGAATCAGAGCATAACCATCTTCTCCTGGCATCCCCAGATCGCAAACTATAATATCCGGTTTGAACTGGGTAAAGGCAGCGATCGCTTCCGGTACTGAGCCAGCAACAACAATCTCAGCACCGTACTCCGTAAGAGCTACTGCCAATAATTCCAAAGTATCGGGTTCGTCATCAACCGCTAAAACTTTTCTCCCCACTAAGGGATATGGTTCTGATGTCTCCAACCAGAGATCGGCAGTAGAAGGCTGCCGATTTTGACTCAATTTTTGTTTTGGTAGTGGGAGCTGAACTGTGAAAGTTGCTCCCTGTCCGACTCCGTCGCTAGCAACACCAACTGTCCCACCGTGCATTTCGACGATGTGACGGACGATCGCCAGTCCCAATCCTAACCCGCCATGCGATCTGGTGCTAGAGCTATTTTCTTGCCGAAAGCGATCGAAGACATGCGGCAGAAACTCGGCACTAATGCCTTGACCGCGATCGATAATTTGAATTTGAGCTTGGCTGTTAGAATCGTCAGCAACTAATGATAGGCAAATGTCTGCCTGTTGACCTTCGGCAGAAAACTTAATTGCGTTACTCAGCAAATTCCAAAAGACTTGTTGCAATCGGTTAAAGTCACCCAAAAGCAAAATTTGTTTCTCGATTTCTGCGTCTTCCCAATCAGGATCGATTGTAAACTTAAGTTGAATTCTTTTTGCATCAGCCATCGGCTGTACTGTCTTAATTGTTGCGGCAATAATTGACGGTAGATAGACCGGAGCGAACTGAAGTTCGAGCGTGCCTTGAACAATGCGGGAGACATCTAATAAGTCCTCAATTAAATGTTGTTGCCATTTCGCATTGCGTTCGATCGCTTCTAATATTTCCCATTTGGTAATCGTCGTAAATTTTCGCGTGCGAAGTATTTGCGACCAACCAAGAATGGCATTGAGCGGTGCGCGTAGTTCGTGAGACACAACAGCTAAAAACTCATCTTTGATCCGATTTGCTGCTGTTAAACTTTCGGCTTGTTGTCTTAGGGTATCTTCCATCTGCTTCGTGGAAGTAATATCTGTATGGGAACCAACCATGCGGATTGCAGCGCCAGTTTCATCCCACAAGACTTTGCCGCGAGACAAAATCCATTTGTAAGTGCCATCTTTACAACGCAGGCGATGTTCTGTGCGGTAAAATTCAGTTTGTCGGGCAAGATGCTCTTGTAGCGATCGCATCACCGATTCCACATCGTCTAAATGCACGCGGTTTGACCATTCTTCAAAGCAATTCCCAATCTCATTTTCGGCATAACCCAGCATTGCTTTCCACCGGGCTGAAAGAAAAACTGTATGATTTTTAATATCCCAGTCCCAGAGTCCGTCATTAGCACCATCTAATGCTAAGTGCCAGCGAGCTTCACTTTCTTCGAGTTCTAACTGAATGCGTTGGCGTTCTCGTCGGGAAGCAGCCTCTTCCATCTCTCGTTCAATCGCTGGGACTAGACGCGCCAAGTTCCCTTTCATAATGTAGTCGTGCGCTCCAGCTTTCATGGCTGCGACAGCAGTTTCTTCACCAATGTTGCCAGAAACGATAATAAATGGAATATCTAAAGCTTTAGCTTGCAATAAGCGCAAAGCAGCAGTAGCATTAAATTTTGGTAACGAATAATCGGCTAGAATAATATCCCACTGTTGCCGATCTAGGGCGCTCGACATTGCCTCTGGAGTTTCTACCCTCAGCCACTCTACATCGCAGTTATGGCGTTCTAGATAACACACCAACAACTCAGCATCATCTTCTGAGTCTTCAACTAGTAAGATACGTAGAGGTTTACTCACGGTATGATTTACATGGCGGGAATTCATTTAAGTGGAGCCAGTATAACCCAAGCTGCCGAGAAGCTACCAAAAAATCCGTAAAGTTTACAGGTTTGCGCACGTAGCTATTGCAACCTAATTCGTAGCTGTTAATCATATCTTCCTGTTCGTTGGAAGTTGTCAATACGACAACGGGAAGAGAACGAGTTTTTGCATCAGCTCGTAGGCGGCGTATAACTTCTAAACCACTTACCTTCGGTAGATTTAAGTCCAGCAGTACTAATGTTGGTTGCTGTTTGGGGTGGCGATCGCTATATTTACCCGTAAGAAATAAGTAATCTAGTACCTCAGCTCCATCGCGGACAACATCAATTTCATACTCTAAACCACTGCGCTCAAATGCCATCAGCGTTAGTTCTTCATCATCGCGATTATCTTCTACTAGTAAAATCAGTTTTTTAGGCATTTTTATCAGTTATCAATTATCAGTTATCAGTGACTAGTGGCTGGCGGAACCAGTGGTTGGAATTGCTCCTCTGCTTTCTTTTGTCTCCCGTTCTCTCAGTTTTGACTTTTGATTTTTGACTTTTGACTTCTTAAATTCTCTCTTGTAGCGTGAAGAAAAATGTTGTACCTCGATCTAAGGTACTTTCTGCCCAAATTTGCCCTCCGTGACGTAGAACGATCCGCTTGACTGTAGCCAATCCAATGCCATTACCAGGAAATTCATCTTCTGAATGGAGGCGTTGAAAGGCAACGAACAATTTAGCAGCATATGCCATGTCGAAGCCAGCACCATTGTCACTAATAAAATAAACATCGGAGGCAGTAAAAGGAGATAAAGAGCGTTCCGTAAAGAATTTGAGCTGTTTTAATGGAAGCTTGCCAAATTCAATTCGCGCAGATTTTTTGCGTGAGGTAAATTTCCAAGCGTTGTTGAGTAAATTCTCAAATAAAACTCGAATGAGTTGTGGATCTGCTGGTGCGGTGAGATCGGGAGCGATCGCAAATTCTACGGCTCGTTCTGGTTGTGCCTGTTGTAATTCTGAAGCGATATTTCGCACCACTGCGCTCAAATCGAGATTTTGTAACTGCATTTCGCTGCGCGTCACCCGCGATAAGTGGAGCAATTCTTCAATCAGTTCTCCCATTCTTTGACTGGCAGCACGAATACGTTGCAGATAGTGTTTCCCTTTCTCGTCCAAGTTAGTACAGCGTTCTAGTAAAGCTAGACTGAAACCGTCGATACTGCGTAATGGGGCGCGAAGATCGTGGGAGACAGAATAGGAAAATGCCTCTAGTTCTTTATTCGCAGCTTCTAATTGTGCCGTGCGCTCGGTTACCCGCTGTTCAAGATTATGATTGAGTTCTTGTAGAAGTGACTGTTCTTGTTTGCGCTCTGTAATGTCTTGCAAATAAACTGATAAGCCTTTCGCTGCCGGATAAACTCGAACCCCTAACCATTTATCAAGTGGCGCAAAAAATTCTTCAAATCTGACAGTGACTTGCTCGGTTACAGCTCGGCGATATTCGCGCTCGAAAATAGTTCCTACAATGGCGGGAAATTCAGACCAAATGTGACGATTGAGTAATTCATCTGGCGATCGCTGCAACAAGTTTTCGGCTTGAGGATTAATGTAGGTAAATCGCCAGTCACCGTCCAAGGCAAAAAATGCATCGGAAATGCTTTCTAGTAGTTCGGTGACTTCTTGACGAGCCTTTTGTTCGCGTCCCAACAATTCATCCAGTTTTTGATTGGCGTGTAATAATTCGGTGGTGCGTTCTGCAACCGCATTCTCTAAATTACCTTTTGCTTGTGCTAGTTCGGCGATCGCTTTCGCCAATTGGCTTTGAGTCTGAGCTAGCAGCAACGGTCCATCAATCAGTAGCGAATACTGTCGGCGTAGTGCAAAGTAAATTACAGCAATACTAGCAGTCAGCAAGTCCACAACAACTTGCACCTGCACTGTCAGTTGGGCAAATCGTGGATCGACAATTCCACCTACAACATGGACAGAGTGACCCACAGCACAGGTGAAAAAGATAATAACAGTTGCTAGAACGAGTGGGTTCTTGAGTAAATGCTCTTGTCCGCGTCGGAGTCCCTGAAAGATCAGGAAGGATATTGCGAAGTAGCAAACCGCAATGACACTATTTGCACCCAACAACAGACTATTAAGCATAAGCAAGAAAAGCTGGAAAGAATATTAAGGAATAATCCAGCTTAATCCACCTCTACAGTTATCAGTTATCAGTTATCAGTTATCAGTTATCAGGGAGCACGGAGTAGGGAGCAGTGACGATTTACTACTAGTCACCAGCCACCAGCCACCAGCCACTCCCGACTTACGACTTACGACTTATCTCCTACCGTCTGACACTGCGCGGGTCGAGGGCATCGCGCAAGCCATCTCCTAATAAATTAAACGCCAGCACTGTAACAATAATTAATATCGCGGGAGGCCAAACCAACCAAGGTTGTAGCACTAAAATTGAGGCATTTGTTGCTAAAGAGAGCAAATTGCCCCAAGATGGATCGGGTTGCTGAATGCCCAACCCAATTAGACTTAATACCGATTCTGCCGCAATAAATCCAGGTACGGATAGAGTTGCTGAGATGATGATATACGTTGCTGTTTGAGGCAAAACGTGACGGATGATGATGTAGAAAGGATCGCCACCCATAGCTTTAGCCGCTTGAACGAATTCTCGCTCTTTAATCGATAGAACTTGTCCGCGAATGACTCGCGCCAGTCCAGACCAACTGATAAAAGAAGTAATTAAAACGATCAGCATAAATCGCTGGGCGCTACTTAGTCCTGGTGGTAAAACTGCTGCCAAAGCAACCAATAGATAAAGACCAGGAATCGTCATTAATACTTCTACAAGACGCATGATGATGCTATCGATCCAACCACCAAAATAGCCAGAAATACCGCCGACAATCATGCCGAGGGGAAAAGAGATAGCGACTCCGATTAAACCAACGCTGAGGCTAACGCGCCCCCCATGTAGCAGGCGGCTAAATTGATCGCGTCCCTGTTCGTCAGTTCCCAATAAGTTAAATTTAGCTCCAGTTGTACCGAACAAATGCAGATTGACAGGAATGCCGCTAAAAACTTCTACTTCTTCAAAATTATTGCCCAGTGGTAAGCTGAGACGAAATAGTTGGTAGCGATCGCCCGCAACAAAAAAGCGGAACCAAGCAGGCTTAGTACGGTCTACAATCAGTTGGCGATCGCCTGTATTTAAATCTGTCTTACCTTGAGTCGTAGGGTAAACGTGGGGTCCAACAAATTGCCCCTGTGTATTCTGCCAATAAATTTGCGTGGGTGGCAGCAGGGAACCATTAGCTTGAGACTCATAAGGGTCGTAGGGTGCGACACAATCAGCGGCGATAACCGCAATGTAAAAAATGAGTAGCAGAATCGCCCCAAAGCGGGCGAGGGGATTCTTGTTAAGTCTTTGCCACCAGTTCATAATTGGGGAGGAGAGTAGGGGCGCACGGCTGTGCGCCCTTGTAGCCAGTTAAGTCTGTATTTTAAGCTAAATACAAAATATCGCCCTATTCCACATCTTTAATCCGAGTTCTCCGTTCTAAAATCTCCTTCAATACCAACGTCACTACAGCCAATAAAGCCAACAATACGGCAGCAGAGTAAGCAGCCTCAGTTTCATATTGTTTGTAAGCATCTTCAACAAACAGGGGTAGACTTTGGGTTTTTCCCGAAATATTTCCCGAAACTACCGAGACCGCACCAAATTCACCCATAGCTCTCGCATTAGTCAAAATTAAGCCGTAGAGTAATCCCCAACGGATATTCGGCAAGGTGACGCGCCAAAAGATCTGCCAGTCGTTTGCGCCTAGAGTCTTTGCCGCTTCTTCTTGATCCGAGCCTAATTCCTCTAATACGGGAATCACCTCACGGGCAACAAAGGGCATACTCACAAATGCTGTAGCCAGCACCATGCCTGGAAAAGCAAAGATAATATTCAGCCCGTGTTCTTGCAACCAACCACCAAACCATCCTTGTCGCCCGTAGAGCAAGACAATCATCAGACCTGCAACTACAGGCGAGATCGAAAAGGGCAGATCGATCAAGCTTAAAACAAAGGCACGACCTGGAAATCGGTGACGAGTCAGCGCCCAAGCCGCACATAGCCCAAAAACTGTATTCAGTGGCAGGGCGATCGCGGCTAACATGACTGTTAATTGGACGGCATGGAGAAACTCCGGTCGAGTCAGGTTAGCAAAAAATGGACCAACTCCTTTGCTAAAAGCTTGAATAAAGACGTTTAAGGCGGGGATATAAAGTACTAGACTGACATAGGCGATCGCCACGACAATCAGAATGGCTGGAATCCAACTCTTTTGTTCGCTAGGCGCAGCTTTGCTGTTATTCATCTGAGAATTCATCTCCTTCCTAGTCGTCATACCGTCTTCCCCAAGCCTGCAAAAGATTAATCAACAGCAGCAACACTAATGAAATCAGCAGCAACACCGTACCGATAACAGTTGCACCAGAATAGTCATACTGCTCTAAGCGTTGAAAAATCAGTACGGGTGCAATCAAATCTCTAAAAGGCGTGTTGGAGGAAATAATTACGGTTGAGCCGTACTCCCCAACTGCACGGGAGAAACCCAAAGCCACACCAGTCAAGATGGCAGGAAATAGAGGCGGTAAAATAACGCGCCGGAAAGTTTGCCATTGATTTGCTCCCAAACTCCAAGCCGCTTCTTCAATCTCGCGTTCCATTTCTTGCATTACGGGTTGCACTGTCCGTACCACAAAAGGCAGCGAAATAAAAATCATTGCCACCCATACCCCCAAACGGGTGAAGGATACCTTAATTCCCAAAGGGGCAAGTAAAGAGCCGATCCAGCCATTATTGCTATAGACTGTTGCCAGCGTTAGCCCCGCAACTGAAGTTGGTAGGGCAAAGGGCAAATCGATCGAAGCATCAATTAATCTTTTGAAGGGAAATTTGTAGCGCACTAAAACCCAGGCAATCAGAGTGCCAAAAAGTCCATTCATCAAAGCTGCCAAGATTGATGTCACAAACGTGACATTGTACGTTGCTAACGCCACCGGACTCGTAGCAATGCGCCAAAAGTTAACAGGACCTTCAGTACTTGCTTTGAGGAACATTGCTGCAATGGGGACAAATAACATCACTGTGAGATATCCCAGCGTGATGCGCCACGTCCAAGGCATATGAAACAACCATTGCCACAACTTTTGAGCTACTGATGAATTGCGAAAACCAAATCGAGATGCAGGAGATACAGCCATCTGAAAAGTTAAAAGTCAAAAGTTAAAAGTCAAGAATCAAGAATCAGGAGTCGTAGGGGCGGGTTTATTGGCGTTAGCTGTAGCTAGACGAGTCTGCTCTCAGTCAAACCCGCCCGTACAAGAATCAGAAGAATGTATGTAAAATCTCTTCCACGCACCACGCAACCACCCACCACGCAACAATTAACGATTAATTTTGGCTTGAATTTGGTCGAAAACTGCTCCGTCTTCAAAAAACTTGGTTTGGACTACGTTCCATCCGCCAAAATCTTTTACAGAGCCGAGATTTTGCACTTTGGGATATTTATCAGTATTTTCCTTGGTTTGAGCTACTGTCTCGTCCACTGGTCGAAATCCAACTTTGGCAAACTCTTGCTGCGCTTCGGGTGTAAACAAATACTTGACAAAAGCTTCAGCGACTTCGCGAGTTCCGTGCTTGTCCACATTTTTATCCACTACAGCAATGGGATTGTCGATGGAGATGTTGACATCGGGAATTATGTAAGACACCTTCTCGCCTTTTTGTTGCGCTAGGAGAATTTCGTTTTCGTAGTTAATCAGAGCATCTCCCTGCCCTTGCTTGAAAAAGACATCGGTTGCTTCTCGCGCATCTTTAGTTAAAATTGGCACGTTGCCATAAACTTTGCTGACAAAATCGAGTGCTTGTTCTTCGCTAGCACCAGTTTTGATGGCAGAATTCCACAGCGTCAGGAAATTCCAACGGGCAATACCGGAAGTCTTCGGATCGGCTGTAATCAGGCTGACTCCATCTTTGGCTAAATCTGCCCAAGTCTTAATACCTTTGGGGTTTTCTGGACGAGTGACTAATGCGGCAACGGATTTAGAGACAATGGCATTATCGGGGACTTCTTTTTCCCATCCTGGCTCGATGAGTCCTGCTTTTTCGATCCTGCTTGTATCAAGGGCAAGGGCTAAGTGAACGATATCCGCTTCCAAACCATCAATCACGGCGCGAGTTTGGGAACCAGAACCACCGTAGCTCGTCTTGAAGGTCACGTTTTGGTTATGTTCTTGCTTCCACTGCTCGGTAAACTGGGGAATAATCGCGTCGTGAGCGGCTTTGGTGACAGCAAAAGAAACCAGAGTCAGTTCTACATCCTGCTTGTTTGCCGCGACAGGACTCGCAGCAGGATTTTGAGTCGCCGAATTATTGCCGTTCCCACCGGAGCAAGCTGCGATCGCCACGCTCAAACTCACTCCAACTAAAAATAGCGATGTCAAGCTTTTGACCGAATTCCACCTGAGTCTACCAAGTTGCTCAACCCCCATCTGCCATTGCTTCCAGGTCTGCTGCCACCACCTCATGTCATTGTCTCCTGATAATCTACGAATTTTTGGTAGAACTACCGTATTTGATCTGTCTGGTCATAGATATTACCGAGTCAAACCAAAAAAAGCAAGAAAAATCCTCATTCTCCGAGCGAGAATGTGGAGTTTATGGAAAAAGAGGAATATCTGGGTGGAATTGTAATAGCTGATAGTTAATTGTTCGTAACTATTATTGACATTTGTAGGGGCGCACAGCCGTGCGCCCCTACAGATCGCATGTTTTACCCAATTGAAACCGCTATTAAACTGTCATGCAATTACGATGCATTTGCTAAAAACGCTAAGGGCTAGTGCGTCGTTGCACTAGCCCTTAGTTTCTAATTCCATAGCCCTTTTAATCGTTATCCCATTGTTCTCTACCAATCAGATCGCCGATGCGATCGCGTAGCAAGAAATCACATTGCTCTAATTCGCACTCTATGCAAACCCATTCCCGTGCTGGAATGTACTGACACAGAGTATAGATTGGCTGCTGGCGGCTAACCAATCCTTTTTGTACCAACTGACGGGCTTCATCTTGGATTACGTCCAAAGAATATCGGATTGGTGGCACCGTATTTACACTCATAGTTTTAACCTAAGTTTCGATCGGGGTATCGGATGTGTTGTTCTCTCAAGGTGGCAGATGGGTAAAAATTAATTGAAGTTGAAAATTTTGTAGTTGACTATACTGAAATTATCCCTATTTTGACGTTATATCATTCAAATATATATTAACAAATATTGAGACAGTCAACAAATCTTGACAAAATGTTCGCCACCTGTCTATGCTTGAACTTTTTCAAGAGCTGGTGCATAGCCCTTTCAATCCTATATTTTTTGGTTTAGGAATGGGTTAAGGTTTTGTCATATCTAACTCAGGTGAGATAGAAGAGTAAAAAAAATCTATCTTAAGATAGAGAACTAAATCGACCTAGCAAATAATGCAGACAAGGAAACTGCCTGAGCTGTTGGCATTTGCCCGTAAGAGAAAACACAAGGAATAGAGGGTAGCATAGGCAGCAACTGCTGGAGGACATATGGACTACCGTAAACTACCAGTGCTTGAAGATTACCTGAAGCTAATAATTTCTTAACCCATACCTGTCCTACTTGCGCGATTCCAGCACTTCCGCGAAAAGGATTGCCGCGAATGAACATCTGGAGTAGAGTTGGGCAATCGTCATCAGTCTCAAAAACAACAGGGGTATGGCGATCGCAAAGTTGTGTTGTATAGCCGCGTAGAGTAGGGAGAGCGATCGCAGGTGCTTTACGGTGTAAGAAATCGCATCCAAGCAATTCATCAACCACAATCAAATTCCTCAAATTTTTTGACTCTGAGGCAGATGCTGCTGTCATCACTGGCATCAAAGGCAAGTTTCCCCGTACGACCTGGGAAGCACCTAAAATCTCATTCACGACCGCAAAAGCTTCCGGTTTAGCCAATTCTAGTAAGGGAGCAGGGAAATTTTGATTTCTTCCTTGTCCTTCTTGTCTCCTTGTCCCTTCGTTCTCTATCTCGCCGCTAACCCGCAATTTAGCCTTCCAGATCCGCTCTACAGAAGCGCAAATTCGCTCTTTAGAGATGCGTCCGGTTTCAACAGCAGTACAGACAGCTTGAATTGCGCCTTCAGGATCGACTGGCATCAGTAAAATATCTGCTCCGGCTTCCACTGCGAGTACGGGTGCTTCGTTGGCTCCATAGCGATTGGCGATCGCTCCCATAACTAAGGCATCGGTAACAATTAAACCCTCAAAACCCATGTTCTGACGTAGCTGTTGTGTCAAAATATGCGATGAGAGGGTAGCTGGATGTTCCGTATCCCAACTGGGTATGAGTAAATGGGCGCTCATCACCGCATCTACCCCAGCCGCGATCGCCGCTTGGAAAGGTGGTAGTTCGATTTCTGCCAATCTTGCCGGAGAATGAGGAATGACTGGTAAATCTAAATGAGAATCAGCAGCCGTGTCCCCATGCCCAGGAAAATGCTTAGCTGCGGTGAGTACGGGATAAGATTTTGCCCCTTGAATATAGGCACTAGCTAGCTGGCTGACTATCGCTGGATTGTCGCCAAAGGAACGGACGTTAATCACAGGATTGTCAGGGTTGTTGTTGACATCTACTACAGGAGCAAGCACCCAGTTAATTCCAACCGCTAAGGCTTCTTGAGCGGTAATTGCTCCCATTCGAGCTGCATATGTTTGGGCGAGACTGAGGTTGTGGGATGCGATCGCCCCTATTGCCATTGGTGGAGGAAACCAAGTCGCACCAGCAAAACGCTGTCCCACCCCTTCCTCAATATCTGCGGCAATCAATAACGGAATTTTTGCCCAGGATTGCAATTGTTGCGTTTTTAAAGCGATTTCTGCCGCACTTCCACCCAGTAGGATCGCACCACCTACACCTAGTTCTACCAACCGCTTGAGCTTGTCAGTAGTTGGTTCCCAGCTGGGATAGAGAATCTGGTGGTCGAACAAGTAGCCGGAAGCTCTGATCGCGAGCATCTGAGCCACTAGTTCTGTCAAGGAAAGAGTATCGAGATTAGGTAGCGATCGCATGAACTTAGAGATTGAGTTGATGGTTGATTCTTAACTTTGACGGCTCCCCACGAATAGAATTCGGGGGATTCCGAAGGGTAGTTACCCACTCTTCCTCCACTCAAAAATAGACAATTGCTCGTATTTTTGAGGGTTCCTGGACTCAGCAACCAACGTCGCTGATTTCCCCTGTCTTGCAACAGGCTTCTCAGGCGTAACTTTCTGGGGGACTCCCAGTAGTGGCAGCGATATGCCAAGTTCTTTCAATCCGCGTTGCCGGATTACGACAGCGGCATCAATATCTGCATCGGCTATATGACCGCAAGACTCGCACAAAAACTTCTCTTGGTCGCGGTTTGTGGGGCTTTTGTAGCCGCAGCAACTACATTCCTGACTGGTGTGCCTGGGATGAATCGAATGAATCAAAACACCTGACTTCGCAGCCACGACAATTGTTTTTTGTTTCAACTCACCCCAAGCCGCATCTCCGATAACTCGATTCAAACCTCGCTTCGCAGCCTGACCGTTATGTAGGTAGCGTCCGGTTTCGGGATCTACCTTGGGCTTGCAGCGTGCCATCATTCGCTTGATATTGAGATCCTCGAAGATGATGAGATCGGTGGTACGGGTTAGTTTGTGTGCTACTTTCCACTGATAATCCGTGCGTCGCCGCTCTATTTTTTGTTCAAGACAAGCTAGTTTTTTATATGCTTTACGACGGTTCTTAGACCCTTTTCTCTTGCGAGATGCGCGTCTATGTAATATTCGCCGTCGCCTTGAGCTAGATTTCAGGAAGCCTGGGTTGGGAATAATTTCGCCCGTGTCGATAGAAGCTAGTTTGGCTATACCAACATCCACACCAATTGCACTTTTTACAGCTAGTGGTGTTGGGGTGGTTGGGACAGAATTATCCTGCAATCGAACGCTAATATACCAGCCATCAGCCTTAGAGCGGACTGTTACAGTCTTGACGGTAAAGCCGTCTGGAAACGGGCGGGACTGGAAAAACCGACACCAACCAATCCCAGGCAGACGAACGCGATTACCTTGAAAGCGCACGTCTCCAGGAGGATAGCTAAACGAGCGAAATTTACTTCGTCGCTTGGGTTTGGGGTAGCCCGCCTCTCCTCGAAAGAACCGTTGAAAGGCATCGTCTACCCGCCGCAGCATTTGCTGGAGAACGTGGTGCTGAATCTGCCCGTACCAGGGGCGCTCTCGCTTAAGGTTGGGTAAATCGGCATCTTGTTGTGCCAACGCGCTTCGCTTCTTGCCCGATGCTGTCCAAGGAGAGCCGTATAGTGCATTTTTCGAGACAGAGCAAGTTAGAGGACAGCACTCAGATGAAGTTGCTAGATCGCAGTAATTGCCTAGCACCGGACTTTTGGCTTGCTCATACGCTTGGGCTCTTTCACGAATCCGAAAGTTGTATTGCAGTCTTAACATCTCTACGTGCTTCTCCATCACAGCCGATTGACTGGGAGACGGGTTGAGCTTGTAGATATATCCGACTAACATAGTTACTATACACTTAAGCTAAAGTTAGTATACAGCTATGACTTAAATAACACAAATAAAAATTGAAACATCAATTCAAATCCAACAAAAACGTTGTCTACTCCTGTAAGTACCACATCGTCTGGTGTCCCAAATACAGACGCTCAGTACTCAAGTCGGGTGTGGATATTCGACTCAAAGAAATCTTGCAACAGATAGCCCAAGAAATTCAAGTAGATATTTTAGAGATGGAGATTATGCCCGACCACGTACACTTGCTAGTCGAGGTAGACCCGCAGTTCGGGGTACACAAAGCGATTAAACGTTTTAAGGGCGCATCGTCTCGTTATTTAAGACAAGAGTTTCCACACTTGAAAAGCAGACTTCCTACTCTTTGGAGTAACTCGTACTTTATCTCTACTGTTGGTGGAGCGCCTTTAGAAGTAATTAAGCAGTATATTCAGTTTCAGAAAGAAGTTTGACGGCGATTAAAATCGCCTGCGCCCTTATCCCCATAGCTAGAAGACTAGGGGCTTGCGGGCGCGTCTTTCCGGTCAACTGTCAACCGTCAACTGTCAACCACCAACCACCAACTACCAACTATCTGTCACCGCCAAGTTGGGGTTGGGGTAACTGTACCATTAGGCATAATTGTCGCTCTATATCTTGCCCCTCGTGAATTGACTAAATCCATAATTGCACCTCTGAGGTTAGCACCTTCTAGGTTAGCAGCCATTAAACCAGCACCAGTCAAGTTGGAGTTGACCAGAAGAGCAGATTTGAGGTTTGCACCGATCAGTAATGTCTCAACTAAATTAGCACTTGAAATATTTGCTGTTTCTAAATTTGCATCGCTTAAATCTGCACCTGCCAAAATCGAACGAGATAAGTTAGCACCTTGAAGATTGGCATTACGCAAATTGGCTCTGCTGAGGTTTAAGTTATTCAGGGGTGCGTTACTTAAGTCACATCGAGGGCAAGCATTTGTACGTTTTAATTGTGCTAGGTCTTGGGGATTATAAGCCCGAGCTGAAGCCATGAAACAAAGAGGAGCTAGCAAAGCAACGGTAGCAAGAATCGAAATTTTCATTGTCTAGATAACTTAATAATCATGTGTTGATGTTTTTTGGCTACTGGAGCCAGGCATAACAATTCGCGCTCCCGACTCAAAATCAGAGCGCCTCAAATAGTTCGGTTTAACAGAGCTGCCCAGCAGCAAGACTCTAATTATAAGATTCCCAAATCTGCTCCTTTGTTTCTCTTTTTAACCGTAGTAACTCGGTTCGTTACCAGGTTTCCACTTAATATTGCATCCGACACTAGGTTTTTGATCGGTTGGCACGGGACGCGAGGCAAGAACTGCATCAATAGCAGCTCGCAAATCTGCACCCGTTACAGGCTTACCATTACTAGGACGGCTATCATCTAACTGTCCGCGATAAACTAATTTTTGTTCCGCATCGAACAAAAAGAAATCTGGAGTGCAAGCAGCGGTATAAGCCTTAGCTATTTCCTGGCTCGCGTCATAGCATACGGGGAATGGCAAATCTAATTCCACTGCCATTGCTTTGAGCTTTTCTGGAGCATCATCGGGGTAGTTGTGAATATCATTGGCACTGATAGCAACCATCCCTACATTTTGATCCTTGTAATCTTTACCGAGTTGCGCTATCTCCGTTTTAACGTGTTTGACAAAAGGGCAATGCTGACAGATAAACATCACTAGCAAAGCCTGTTTGCCAGCAAATGTAGATAAAGAGATCGTGTCACCAGAAACAACATCTGGAAGTTGAAAATCTGGGGCAAGAGTCCCCAGGGGCAACATAGTAGAAGTTGTTAAAGCCATAACTAAGAACTCATAAGTTAAAATTCTCTATTACTCATTTTCTGGATGATAACCAATCGCTGTTAAAGTACAGGGGTTGTAAAGTACAGTAGTTTTCAAAGAGAGCGCTCAAATTAGCTCGCACTTAAGTCTCTAGATTTAAAATCTTACAGTAAAAGATATTACAAGATTTAGTGTTGTCTCACATCTTGCACTCCTGCCCTCAAAATAGAATTCTGAGGCTATACAAACAAAGTCCGCCTGCGCGGACTCATGATACGGAGATCCGAAACCCGCGCACCATCTGAGTTTTGTCTGTGTAGTTCCGCGACTTGCAGTTGCCTGGTACTTTAGATGTGGCTACTTTTATGGTGAAGCTGTTGGTTGCGGCTGGGGTTGATTTGGCGGCTGTTGATTTGGCGGCTGTTGGTTGTTTTGCGGTTGCTGTTGCGCTTTCAGGGCTTCTTGAGCCGTCATCCCCTCACCACCATTACCAAAAAACCAAATCGCTGATGCAGCTTCGGCGCGGGTGACAGGTTTTTTCGGCTGTAACAGTGTGGTATATCCGAAAACCCTGCGAATATTCGACTGCTCTCCGTTTTGAAAATCTGCTATGACTGCACGTAAAGCTTTGGGGTCGATCCGCGCTGCATCTTGAAATCCCCATGACTCTTTTACAGCCTCTAAGGAGGCGTTAGGCAAGGCTTGGCGGGTATCGAGAGGAACTTTCCAAAGAATCAACTGTTCCCGCGTTAACGGGGCATCAGGACGGAATAAAACCGCCGTTCCGTCTCCCGATAAGGAACTGGGAATTAACCCCGCTTCCGCGAGTCCCTGGATAACGGAGAAATCAGGATCGTTTCGCGGTACGTCTCGAAATGCTGGTTGAGCTGCCGATGATGCGGCTCGAATTTGTAGTGCTGGACGAGTGGCTTGAATGCGATTATTGGCTTCAAACAACCAACGAGCAAATTCCCTGCGGCTGACGATCTTGCTGGGATTGAATTGCCGGACGGAATCGGCTTGGCTGCTTTTGGTGTTGGTTGGTTCGAGGGGCAGGACACCCAAAGCCGCCAGATCTGTAATATATTGTTGCAATTCTTGAGGGGCTTGGCTTAGGTCGTTGAAGTTTCGCTCGGCTGTGTCAGAAGTGACTGGGTTGCCTGTCTGTGTTTGAGCTGAGTTTTCCTCGCTGGCTTGGGGTGGTGTAGGAGTGGCGGCTGTAGCTGGAGCATTTCGCTGGTATTGAATGGTAAATTCCGTGCTAGCAGCAGGATCTATTCCAGGGTTCGGCTGGTTGGGTGTAGGAGTCGCATTCGGCGGAGGGGTAGATGTCGTTCTCGGCGCGATCGCTATTTTGACTAACAAGTCATTCTGCCGCGCCTCAATCGTAGTGTTGTTCGTTTCTCCCTCTGATGGTGGATTGACAACTTGCCAATTATTTTTCTGGAATTCTTGCTGATAAAAGCTTTGCACGGCGTTGATCGGCGCAGTAGTCACCCAACGGGTTTCGTTCGGCTGCTGCGGCTCGTTTGCTTGTGTCACAGCTACAAGCTGGGTATCGTAGCGGGAATCGTCAAAGGGAGGAATCTCTGAAGGGAAGTCAGATGGTAGCTGGGCGATCGCCCCATTCGGCTGATTTTGCCGATTTGAATCGGTGGTTTGTGTAGAAGTGCCAGAACTGCTAAACGGTCGATTGGTCTCCAACTCAGGATCGGCAGCTAGAGTCCGCTCCAACTGCTGAGCGTTAGGACTGTTAGCGCAGGCAGTTACAGCAAGCAATAAGCAGGTTAAACTAGCTAATCGAGCGCTTTTTGAAAAAAACACGGTTTTCAGTATATGTACTAGTTTTACGCTAGCGTAGGACTGCCCAATATCTGTAATTCTACGCTCCTTAACATCTTAGCTATATGCAAAAACTAAAATAGATATTAAATTTAAGAGGAGGCTGATTTATAATCCGCTATGGCTACTTCTTTCACCTCTCACTAAGCGTTACCTGTTAGTTGCCCGTGCTGAAACAAGATTGCATGCAGGTTTCTTCTGAACAGCCGACCTCGACTGAAGCTAGGCTTCAATTACTGCTATTTGTAGATGAGCGTCCCAGTTCACGACAGCAAATACAGCAAATTCGTCGTTATCTCAAGCAGCTACAAGCTGAGTACCCGTTTGAATTACAGATTGTCAATGTCGGGGAACAGCCCTATCTAGCGGAACACTTTAAACTGGTGGCTACACCCGCTTTGATCAAGATTTATCCAGAACCAAGACAAACTCTTGCCGGAAGTAACTTGATCGAGCAACTGAGTAACTGGTGGATGCGGTGGCAGCAATCAGCCGAGTCTCAGGCAAATTTGGTGGCAGAGTTAGCCGAAACCTCAACGAAACCGAAGGATTTAGAAAACTTAAACAACTCGGGCAACTCGGGCAATAGTTACGGGACTTCCAATGTTGCCGCGATTCGTTCTGTAGCTGATTCGGTAGAAGTAATTCGGCTTTCTGATGAAGTCTTTCGCCTCAAACGCGAGCAGGAAAGATTATTGGAGCAGCTTCAGTTTAAAGATCGCATTATTGCAATGGTAGCGCACGACCTGCGCAATCCTCTGACCGCTGTGTCTATTGCTGTAGAAACTCTCGAATCTCAATTTCTATCGACTAAAAAGGGGAGTTTCTCTGCATCGCCTGCTTTATTAACCCAGTTGTTCAAACAAGCCCGCAGCCAAGCTAAGATTATCGATCGCATGATTGCGAGTTTGTTACAGGTAACGCGGGTTTCCAGCGCCGAACTACAAATTCAACCCCACAAGCTAGATTTAATCGAGTTATACCAAGATGTAGAAGCGCATATCCAAGACCGCGCTCGGAGTAAATCGCAATCTATCCAAACCGATCTTCCGAACGATTTACCTGCGGTTTATGCCGACAGAGAAAGGGTAAGGCAAGTCTTGATCAACTTGCTTGACAATGCGATGAAGTATACTCCCGAAGGAGGCACGATCCGCATTTCTTGCTTGCACCGCACAACACAGAAGGTACAAGTCAGCGTTTGCGATACTGGACCTGGAATTCCTGAAGAAAATTACGATCGCATCTTTGAAGAACGGTTTCGCCTCAAGCGCGATGAAGCTAAAGATGGTTATGGTATCGGTTTAGCTTTATGTCAACGGATTATTAGAGCGCACTACGGACAAATTTGGGTAGACTCAGCCCCCAATGGAGGCAGTTGTTTCCATTTCACGCTGCCAGTTTATTCTTTGTAGTGAGTAGGGGCGCACACCTGTGCGCCCCTACTCGTTATTTATAATCTTTTATTGCAGCAATAATCTGCACGTTAGCGGCTGGAAAATTGTACTGTTCTATTTCATCTAGAGTTACCCAACGGATCTCCGCACACTCGATTGGCTGAGGAACTCCACTCAAATAATGACAGTGGTGTACTGCTAGCGTGACGCGCAAGTGAGAGTAGTCATGTTCGATAGTGATGAGGCGATCGCCAACTTCAACTTCTACCCCTAACTCTTCCATCAGTTCGCGCTTGATGCATTCTTCTACCGTCTCTCCTGGCTCTAATTTCCCGCCGGGAAATTCCCACAATCCGCCCATTGCACCTTCTGGACGACGGCGATCGATTAAAATTTGTTGTTGAGCGTTCCACAGAACGCCCACGCCGATAATTTTATGCGGAATTGAAATGGGTTTTGAAGTCATGGACGGTTTGTTCTACTTATTCCTGTGTCCCGATGACTTCCGTTGCTTCTAGTGACTTTTCAAACATCATGCGTTGTTCGGCATTGCGTAAGAAATAACCACTAATCATTGCTGAAGCGAGTAATCTACCCAAACTTTCGCGGTTAGTTGTAATCGTTATCCCAAAATTTTCTCCAGGTAAACTACCTAAGATACCGATGATATTACGCTCGATCATCTGCAATACTTCAGTAGAGCTAGGCTTAGATAGCTGAGTAATAGCCTCTGGACTTAGCGACTGGACGTATTGCCATAAGGAATCGCTGTCCTTTGATTCTCCTGGGAAAAACTCGGAAACTTCATGTGATGAATCGTTCACTGATGACCTCCCTTACAGTTCGGTTGCCAAATTGTAACCGATCAACTTGCTGTTAGTGTTGTTTACAATTTAGCCGACAAATAGCGTCTTTATGTAAATTTAATGTAACAGGTAGGCGCGGATATGGTAGGTGGCAAAACCGAACTGAATTTGGAGGGTTGTTGCTCCACAATGGGGATTACAAGTAATTGGTAGTTGGTAGTTTTTTCTCCCTCAGCAACCTTGCGCTCCCTCAGCTCCCTCAGCTTTCTTTTCCCCTGCTCCCTAGCTAGCCAAATACTGGTCGAGGTCTGCTTTACGCTTGCGGAGCTTGGTGAGGGCTTCGCGCTCGATTTGGCGTACCCGTTCGCGACTGATATTAAGGCGATCGCCAATCTTGGCTAACGTCATGGCTTGTCCGTCAGCTAAGCCAAAGCGTAATGATAAAACCTCCCGCTGCTGTGGAGTCAAATCCGCCATCAGCTTCTCAATATCGGTAGATAGGCAGGATTCCGTCACGAATTCTTCTGGGGAAAGACTCGTATCTTCTAATAGTTCGCCCAATTCTGTATCTTGGTTGTCTCCTACCCGCAAATCTAAGGATAGTGGTAGTCGCGCTCTTTCTAAATACTCGCGTACCTGTTTGGGCGTGAGTTCTAACGCTGTAGCTAACTCCGCAATACTTGGGGCGCGTCCCAGGTTTTGTGAAAGTTGACGCTGTGCCTTTTTGATTTTGTTTAATTTTTCGGTAATGTGAATCGGTAGGCGAATGGTTCGTCCTTTTTCCGCGATCGCCCGTGTGATTGCTTGCCGAATCCACCAATAAGCATAAGTAGAAAATCTATAACCTTTAGTTGGGTCAAACTTCTCTACCCCCCGCTGCATCCCAATCGTCCCTTCTTGGATCAAATCCAATAAGTCTACGTTACGCTTGATGTACTTTTTAGCGACGGAGACGACTAGTCGCAGGTTAGCTTCTACCATTCTGCGCTTAGCAATTTCTCCTTCGGCGATCGCTGTAGATAAGGCTGTTTTATCTATCCGCGCTGCTTCACTCCACTCTTCTAAGGTTGGTTCGCGCCCCAGCTTTGCAACTAACTCTTCTTGGAGCGCGTACAGGATGCTGAGTCGCTGCACTTGCTTGCCATATACAATCTCCTGCTCGTGGGTCAGTAATGGAACACGACCAATCTCACGCAAGTAAGTACGTACAAGGTCAGTGGTTGTCTGAGCGGTTTTCATGGCGCTAGGTTTCTTTATCAGTAGTAAGCAGCTGTGTGGAAATAAAAGAGTAACACTTATTTCACTACCAAGCCCTCTGCTGATGAGACAAGCTTTTTCTGTTACATATCCAGACAGCAGAAGGCTATAGTGTTACACGAGTTGGACAACATCTAGTTGTTTGCAGAAATTTAATTTTGTAGCTGTCTCTAGGGGTAGAGCAGCTTTACTACCCTCCAATCGGTCATTGGATCGCTTAAGATTAACATTCTACACTATTAACAATTGTAACATTTCTGAGAGCAAACTGCCACTACCTGCACTTTCTGTCTCAGCCTAAGAGCTGATTTAGATTTGTGACTTGCCCTCACAGGGCGCGCGCACTCCAAAGTTAAACTGTTTCACGCACACAAAAGTTGCATTTTTTAGTCAAAGTTAACTAGTAATTTGACTAAAAAATGCATCAGAGAAGACAAAAAACAGTAAATGTTTTAATGTTTTGCGTTTTGAGTGACTTATGTTGAAGTATGTTAGGGGGCAGGGAGCAGGGGAAAGAGAGCTGAGGGAGCGCAAGGTTGCTGAGGGAGAAAGAAATTTAAAATCTCCACACCCTACACCCCACACCCTACACCCCACATCCCACACCCTCGCTCCTCGCTCCTCGCTCCTCACTCCTCGCTCCTACCTAGAGCCGTTCCCCATGAAACCTAGCGTTAGGCTGTCGTGGGCGAGGAAATGCCCTAAGTGGTATGCTCTTTCTTCGGTTTCAAGTAGGATTTTCTCGTACAGGTAACGGGTAGCGCGATCGCCTAAACTTTCTGCTTGAGCGGCTTGACGACGGATCAACCCAATAATTGCCTGTTCTGCCGCTAGGTCGTGTTCTACCATTTGACGGCAAGCAAAAACACCGTCTGGTTCTGGCTCGAAGCAGCACATTTGAGCGAGTTGGCTAAAAGTAGCTACGGGTACGCCACCCAGTCCATCTAAACGTTCGCCAACATCGTGAACGTGTCCCTGGACTTCTTCATAGCTTTCGCTGAAATACTGGTGCAGCATATAGAATTCTGCACCCTCAACAACAAAATGATGTTTTTGGTATTGCAGGTACAAACCCTGAAAGCTAGCAAGAGCAATATTTAATCCTTCGCAAACAGGAGTGGTGACACTGCGATCGAGCAGAATAGGGTTGTCATATACCTGACCGAAGTTCCGTAGAATTGTTGCCTCAGACATGGTTCTCCTCTCTTTGCTGGTTGTGATGCTGTTATCGATGACTCACTGCTACTTTCATTATCGCTCTCTCGTCAAGCTTTAAACAGCGCAATCGCTATGTATTTCAATGCTTTTGACTGCTGAGATCGTCCATGATTAAAGAAAACTTTTTGCAAATATCATGAGAATAATTTGCATTTAGGGTATGCTATTGGGTAAAGTTAAACTGTCGGCAACTAGCACGGCTAGTCACGGCAATTAAGATGACGAAATGTAATTTGAGCATCGGAGGGTATGGGCTTGAAGCCGTTAGGTTGCGAACCGGAAGTTAGAGAGATTGTGGAAGTGAAATGGGCAGATAGATGGCAAGTGTATCAACGTTTACAAGAGTTAGAGATTTCTTGTTGGTGCGATGCCGGACAGCCATTAAAAGTTGAAATCGCCGATCCCACAACGGCAGTTCAGTTAAGTAGCGTGTTGAAACAGTTCACTGCATCCCGCCAAGATTTGGTGGGGTGGTTAAAGCAGTGCTGGTAAAACCTTAGATAAATCTTTAGATAAAGCATCAATTGTCATTCATATCGAAGGTGATAAAGCTATGAGTAGTCGCTTTGGTAAAGAAGTATCAGCCTTTAGCTTAGAGGGAAAATTTCTCAGGTTTGAATTAGAAGATGGCTATAAGCGCAAATATTTGCAAATTGGCACTTTAGAAGGTGAATATCGAGTCAAACTACCTAAGTATCTGCGTTCACCTATGGAGTTAAACCTGAATCCAGGGGATATAGTACAAATTTTCGGTGAGAGAAAGTTTGACTATAAGAAAAATTCGCTCAAATTGAAGGCAGAACGAGCGATCGTTATCGATCGCCAACCGCCAGCTATGACTCCTGCTACGCCTGTCAAGCAACGAACCAAAGCTAAGGCTAGTATTTTGGTGTGTCAGAAGTCTGATTGCGTGAAACGGGGTGCAAACGGAGTTTGTAAAGCATTACAAGCATCTTTGAGCGATCGCGGTTTGGAAAATGAGGTAGAAATTAAGGCTACTGGTTGCCTTAAACAGTGTAAAGCTGGACCAAATGTCGTAGTGATGCCCGACAAAACTAGATATACTCGCGTACAAACCAAGCAGGTTGCAGAATTGATTGACAAGCACTTTACTACAGATGAAAGTTGCTATAATGAGAATGTGCAGCAATTAGCATTAGTTGGTAATCGCATTTTTCCTGTTAGCTGAGCATCATGCTAAATGAAAAGATTTGCCAAGTAGATTTGAGTTAGATCGCTAAGAGAGTCTGGGAGAATTTGTTGAAAATTCTTGACAGAAATCGATTGCTCTGGAACACAAAAATATACGTTTGTATGTCTGAAAAAATGAAATAATAGTTAAATTATTGAACGAATCTTCAGGTAATGAATCCAGGTGTGGTTGCGGCGATCGCCTATGGGATTTTAGCCATAATTGGCGGCGCGATCGGCTATAAGCAAGCTCAGAGTAAGGCTTCGCTGGTTTCTGGTACTGCTAGCGGCTTATTGCTGATTCTGGGAGGAGTTGCGCGATCGCTCGGTCAAGCCTGGGGTCTCGGTTTAGCTGCTATAGTTACAGTAATATTGGTGATTATTTTTACTACTCGTCTGATAAAAACACGCAAATTCATGCCAGCAGGATTAATGACTGTTGTAGGTGTAGCAGCATTGGTAGTTATGTTGAAAAATTTGTAGAGACGCGATCTCGTGCATCTCTACATTGATTTTGAGGTACATTTAGACAAAGTTAATTCTCTTCGCTAGGATCTGATTTATAGCGAATCTTCAGCATTAAAATCATTCCAGCAAAGATAAATGTTACGATGTTGGCGGCGATGATAGGAATATCGTGTACGTAGAAGCCGTAAACCAACCACAGAATTATTCCCGTACATAAAACGATGAGCATACTCCATGAAAGATCGTGAGCTGATTTCGTCTTCCAGGTTTTGATCAACTGGGGTAAATATGCGATCGTTGTCAAGACTCCTGCAAATAGTCCCAGAGGGGTGATGAAATTAAAATCTTCCATGTTTATGCGTTCTAGTTACAATGTCCCCTATTATTCTCGCAGAATTCCGATCCCTGCTTCTCTTTCTATGTAATCGACTAAGCTAATAAAATCATCTCGCGGATAGCACTTGCCACCAATCAGCTGAAATGCCAATTCACTCGATGGATTGTTAGGATTCTCTAAAATATGGATTCCCCAGTAGTATAGTTGGTCGCTAGTACGAATGCAAACTTGTTCTGGATCGATACAATGAAACTTTTCATCGTGCTGGCTAATCTGTTTATAGACTGATAAGAATGACTCTTTTAAAATTTTAAATCGTCTAATTCCTGGATCTCTGAAGTTATTCACTAAAACAAATAAATGAGCAGCTTGATTAATACTTCTAATTTTTTGTACTGTATCTTGAATCACGATTCCATGTTTGTTAATACCTAGAGGGTTTAAAGTTGTAGGAATAATACAATAATCAAATTTCTCAATCAGTTCTCGTGGGTTGCGTTCTAAAGCAGGAGAACAATCGCATATAACTATTTTGCAATCACGGGCAGCGTTTTCATCCCAAGCTCTTGCATCGTAGACTTCAATAGTTGTACCCATACCTTTACTATTAGGAACGTAAACCCCATCACCTACTAATTTGTGTAAGTTTTGTTCTGGATCTAAATCTACCAAAGCGACATTGAATCCTTGTAAGGCAAATGCTCCCGCTAAGTGCGCCGCAACTGTAGTTTTTCCAACTCCACCCTTACAAGTGAAAATACCAAAATAAATCTTGTCTTGTTTTGGTGGTTGGGGTGGTGGTGTACCGTCATCACCGTTCACCCAAGTAATTTTATGTTCAGAAGCGATACCACAGCGAATTCTCGAATCTTTTCCCCAAGATTTAATTAGGGCGCGAGCTGGTCCACTATAATCTTTTGTAGTAATGAAAATACCATAATTAAACTGACAAGCTGCTTGAGATTCAAGAAAGTCAACAAACTTCAAAATTTGCGGTGCGGCAACGTTATTTTTAAGCCACTTGACTTGGACGGCTGCAATGATATTGCTTTTACTGACAACTAAATCGTAACCTGCTTGGTTTTGTTCGGGAGTAACAACCGTCCACCCGTGTCTGTGAAAAATTCTGGCTACGTGCTGCTCGAAGTGAGTGAAATCCTGTATGTATGGTGGTTGCAGAGATGAGGACATAGACAGATAAGGCGCGGGGCTAAGATTATTAAAACCCTTATTTGGTCTAGTGTCTATGGGTGAAAGGCAGGATTGCTTTTTTACCCATTAAGATGAAAACAGTTTACGATCGTATCTATTACCTTCAATTACTTTGTTCTTAAGACTAACTACTCTAATTCTCACTGCATTGAGACCGAGATTTTAGGCGATCGCAAAGTGGTAGTAATTAGCGAATTAGTCAACTGAAACATGCCTAGCGATTTTAATAGTAAATTGTGACAATTAAGCCTCGGTTTTTATTAGTATCAATTTTTACCGAAAAAATTGTATTTACTCACAGTAAGCTTGGTTACATAAATTCAAACTATAGAACTCATACTTATGGTAGATTGCCCGTTTTTCAAAGACAGTACAATTGAAAAAAAAGAAAAAAATAGAGTATACTCTGTAACAGAATAAAGAATAAAACACTCAGACTCTTTTAAATTCAAGTTAGTATCGATAAAAAATAATAGAGTTTCAAGAGAACTCAAGTTTCTATTCTCAGGGTGTCAAGGAATTTCAATCTTTCCAGATCGGGGACTGTCTATCTTCTACTAGGCAGTCAATTCGCGGCAGCTAACTCAAAATAGTTAGAGAAGAATTTACAATATGTCATTATTAATCCTTGTCGTCGATGACGATCCGGCTATTCGACTGCTGGTTAGTTGTTCTTTGAAGCAGTGGGGATATTCAGCGATCGCAGCTGAGAATGGTAAAGAAGCAAAGAAGCAGATTGAGGAATCTCAACCACATCTCGTCATTACTGATATTAGTATGCCAGAGATGGATGGCTACGAGTTAATTGAGTGGATACGCCAGCATCCAACATTTCGACTCCTACCCGTAATGTTTTTGACAGCACGAACAGATACAGAAGGACGAATTCGCGGCTATCAGGTAGGGGGAGATGCATATTTAGCCAAGCCTTTTGAGTTGAATGAATTATATGCTGTGGTACGTAATTTACTAGAGCGATCGCA
Source organism: Scytonema millei VB511283 (assembly GCF_000817735.3). Taxonomy (NCBI): domain Bacteria; kingdom Bacillati; phylum Cyanobacteriota; class Cyanophyceae; order Nostocales; family Scytonemataceae; genus Scytonema; species Scytonema millei. Next base: position 502,209 of record NZ_JTJC03000004.1, read on the forward strand.
GTTAATATCCCAATTAATGCAGTGGGAATGGCGCTTAAGGCTTCAACAGCAAAATATAGAACAGCAACAAGGCAAAACATCTAGTACACTACACTATCCTTCAAGCCAAGAAGAACCAACTGTTCGAGTCGATACACCGTGCTATAATCCTTACCAGGTTCACCAACCGGAAAGGACAACTGATACTAAGACTTTCGATAACTTTTCCTTCACTAAAAGAGAGCAAGCAGTACTTCAACTTTTAGTCAAAGGTTTATCAAACTCTCAAATAGGTTCTAGCTTATACCTCAGTCCTCGAACAGTAGAAAAGTATGTTAGCAATTTACTGTGTAAAACTGGAACCAACAATAGAGTAGAACTCGCGTGCTTTGCTAGAGAACGCCATCTAATTAATAGTTGACGGTTAACAGCAGTAAGTCTAAAGATTGAAAATATTTATTTTCTGAACCAAGCTAGATGCAGAAGTTGCTAATATTTTGGCTTTGAGTAGCGATCGCTAACTCAATAGTCAGAATAGCTTTTGCACTAGCTTGGTTTTATGTTGCAAAATATTTTTGACGGTAAATCAGTAAGACAAATAATCTCTCTTAACATATATCATCTGAAAGATAGATGTTATTTTGACTTGTTTCGCTGAGCGTAATCCTACTCAGGGAACATACCCAGTTTTTTAGGTAAACACACTATAGAAATTAAATGTGTGATTCTGTATTAAAGACAAAAATATCAGTAAATACACTTAGGGCAAATACCTAGTGGATTGGGGAGATACGCTGTGGAATTCAACAAATGCTTTTTCTATATTGTTAATAGATAGATATTCAATTTCTTATGCAGTTAGTAGGTGAATATCTAACATCTGAAACATCTAAATTTAGAAGGAGCTAAAGCTATGTTCGATACAGATATGCAATCTGGATTGTTTTTAGATTTATCCGACGAGCAACAACAATTAGTTGCAGGTGGTGGTTCTACAGGGGATGCACTGCGCGACAAACTTGCCACTTACTACAAAGCCAATAACAGTATAACCAACTTGGATGTAGCTCAACAGTCGGGTCCTGAAGGTAGTACAAATCTACAAAAATTCCAGCATGATACTCTCGATATTAGTACCGCAGCTTATAAGGATTTCTTTGCCAAATTAGGCTAATTTATTTCGGCAATAAATCCAAAAGCTCTTTACTAGAGATAACCCGATTAGTAAGCGCTCTCACCAGTTTAAACTTAGGAGATTTTTCCCATGATCGCTAATAATATCAAGTCCGAGTTATTTGTGGAATTGTCTGAAGATCAGCAGCAGTTGGTTGCAGGTGGTGGCAGCTCAGGCGATGTTTTGAAAGATAAGCTGGCGACTCATTTCAAAGCTAATGAAACCATAACAAACCTGGAAGTGGCTCAGGAATCGACTCCAAAGGGCAGTACGAATCTGCAAAGCTTCAAGCACGATACTATGGATGTTAATACCGCAGCTTATAAGGATTTCTTTGCCAAATTAAGCTAATTGACGCGACGTGCAACATTTGATAAAAAACTGCGATAAGGTAGAGTGTTTACCTGCACAAACTACCTGAACATAGATTCCAGAGCCTCCTAAATTCTTCATTTTGCACGCTCCGATCGTCTTGCTGCACAAATAAGAACAATGCAAAGGAATAAGGCTCTGGAATCTTTTTATGAGATTCCCTACCAGGATTTGAGCAGTTTTCTTGTCGATCGTTTTAGCTCGATTAAGTGGATAGCAATCAATCAGCGAGGTAACAATAATGTTCTTTTCCAAGAACCAATCCTCAGAATTATTTATAGACTTATCTGAGGAACAACAAGAAACTGTGGCTGGTGGTAAGGTGTACGAAAACAACAAGCAGTATTACATTAAAACCGAAACATCAGATGGAGGTAGTACAGACTCAGATTCTCAAAAAGAGAAACAAGATAAACCAATAAGAATAGAGCCGATCGCATGGCGATCTCCGTTAGGGATAGGGGAACAGTTGATGTTTCCAAAGATGATGATCTAGAGACTTCCTCTTGCTAACTGCCTGAATAACCTAGTTTATCTAAGAGTGGAATTCAAGTGCCGATCTCAGAGGTTGTAGTTATGGTGAGTGAAATCGATCCCGCATTCGGTGCCGTTGAAACTGATGAGTTTATCCCCCCAATCGGTTCTTTAACAACACTCGGCGGCGGGATGGCGATCGCTATTTTTAGTGTAGGAGTGTCTCTAGCTGCCACGCTCAGCTACAACGTCACAGTCAAAGCACCTGCAAATATCCGTCCGACAGGAGAACTGCGGGTTGTTCAGGCAGCAACAGAGGGAACGATTACAAGCATTAACGCGCAAGAAAATCAAGCTGTAAAAAAAGGTGAGCCAATTGCTGAGATCGACAATTCACAACTTCAAACTAAAAAACAACAATTGCAAACTAACATTCAGCAAAGCCACTTACAATTAGTACAAGTTACAGCTCAACTCAATTCCTTAGATCGTCAGATAGCTGCTGAGACAAACTTAATGCAGCGTTCTGTAGCTGCGACAGCAGCGGAACTGATGTTGCAACGTAGAGAATATCAAACTAAGGAAATTGCCACAATTGCAGAAGTACAAGCAGCTCAAGCCGCTCTAGGATTGGCACAGGAAGAGAAGCAAAGATATCTGCAACTAGCAAATACAGGCGCGATCGCGCAGTTACAAGTTAAGGAAAAAGAACAAGCTTTCAAAGCAGCTAGAGCCAAACTCAAACAAGCTGAAGCCAGCCTCAATCCTAGTAATGCCACGGTGATTATAGCTAACGAGCAGATCGCTCAAGCCAAAGCCAGGGGACTTGCAACGATAGCGGCATTAAACAAAGAGCGCGAAAATCTGATCGTCAGCAAAATTGCCCTGCAAAATCAACAACAGCGAGATACAAAAGAACTACAACAAATTGGCTTGGAACTGAGGAAGACATTTATTCTTGCCCCTACAGATGGCACAATTCTCAAGCTAGAACTGCGTAACCCAGGACAGGTGGTAGGTATGGGGGATGCGATCGCCCAAATTGCTCCCCGCAATGCTTCCTTAGTGGTAAAAGCTCGTGTTGCAGAACCAGATATTAGCAAAGTCAAACCCGGGCAACAAGTTCAAATGCGCGTTTCTGCCTGTCCTTATCCCGACTACGGCACTCTCAGGGGTGTCGTTCAAGCTGTTGCTCCAGATGCAATACCCGCAGCTAGCACGGGGTTAGAAGCGATCGCCCCATCTGTCTATGAAGTGACGATTAAGCCAGAAAACAAGTTTGTCGGTACAGGCGATCGCGTCTGTCGGTTGCAACCTGGGATGGAAGGTGCAGCCGATATTATTTCTCGCTCCGAAACCGTACTGCAATTCATTCTGCGAAAGGCAAGACTGGTGACGGATTTGTGAATTAGTCATTGGTCATTTGTGAGTAACTCACGACTCAGTTTCCTTAGTCATTAATCATTTGCTAAGAACCAAATATCAATTACGAATTCCGAATTCCGAATTACCCATTACCTATTACCTATTATGGTTAGCCTGTTTAACAAAAAATATCCATGTGTCTTACAGGCAAGCGAAGAAGATTGCGGGGCAGCTTGTCTAGCTACAATTTGCAGGCATTACGGACGGGTTTTAAGTATTAACCGTTCTCGGGAAGCGGTTAGTACTGGACAGTTGGGAACGACAATGTTGGGCTTAAGGCGTGGTTCGGAGTCTTTGGGTTTCAACACTCGACCAGTTAAAGCTTCGCGAGAGGTTGTGGGCAGAATCAATGACATTCCCCTACCGGCGATCGCGCATTGGCAGGGCAACCACTGGGTAGTATTGTACGGGCGACAGGGTAAGAATTACGTCATTGCCGATCCAGCTGCGGGTATTCGCTACCTAAGCAGGCGAGAATTAATGAAAGCATGGAATGGTATCTTGCTTTTGCTAACTCCCGATCCCAATAGCTTTCATACTTGGGAGGAAGAAGATTCTTTAGGCGGCTTTGCCCGTTTTTTTCAACGGATATTACCTTATCGAGCGGTATTAATTGAGGCTTTGGGCATTAATCTTGTCTTAGGTTTACTTGCCTTAACTAGCCCATTTTTAATTCAAATTCTCACAGATGATGTTCTAGTACGGGGAGATGTTCAACTACTCAGTGTTGTTATAGCTGCTGTGGTAGTTACAACTCTGTTTAGCAGTACAATGCAACTATTACAAACTACAATGATTGCTCATTTTAGTCAAAAGTTGCAGTTAGGGTTAGTGTTAGAATTTGGACGTAAACTTTTGCATCTACCTTTAGATTATTTTGAAACTCGCCGCAGTGGAGAAATTGTCAGTCGCTTGCGAGATATTACTGAAATCAATCAGTTGGTTTCGCAAATTGTTGCCTATCTACCCAGCCAGTTTTTTGTTGCCTTAGTTTCGTTTGGCTTCATGCTGTTTTATAGCTGGAAACTGACTGTTGCGGTGATGGCGATCGCCACAATTATGATTTTATCAACACTACCGTTTTTACCAGTTCTACGACAGAAAACGCGCAGTCTTCTCGTTTTATCGGCGGAGAATCAGGGTGTTTTGGTAGAAACTTTTAAAGGCGCAATGGTGATGAAGACTACAGCGGCTACACCCCAATTTTGGGATGAGTTTCAAAGTCGTTTTGGTCGCTTAGCTCATTTGACTTTTAGTACAATTAAAATTGGCATTATCAACGGTGTTTTTACCCAAACGTTAAGTAGTCTTGGTGGCATCGCTTTACTAGGATTCGGTAGCACTTTGGTAATTAATAAGGAACTCAGCATCGGGCAAATGCTAGCGTTTAACACGATGCAAATTAATGTTGTTGGTTTAATTAATTCTCTAGTTGGTTTAACGGATGAATATTTTCGTTCTCAAACAGCCGTCAATCGTCTTTTAGAAGTGATTGATGCAACTCCAGAAGCGGTTGGAGACATTCGTAAGCCCTTCGCTGAAATTTTACCAGATGTAGATATTGAGTGTACGAATCTCTATTTTCATCATGCTGGTAGAGTCGATCTACTCGAAGATTTTTCAGTCACGATTCCTGGCGGTCAAGTTATTGCTTTGATCGGTCAATCTGGATGTGGTAAAAGTACTTTAGCCAAATTAATTGCAGGGCTGTATCAACCTCAATCGGGAAACATTCGGATTGGGACGTATAATTTGTCAGATATCGCTATTGACTGTTTGCGTCAGCAAGTTGTTTTGATTCCTCAAGAACCTCATTTTTGGAGTCGTTCGATTTTAGAAAACTTCCGTTTAGGAAATCCTCACCTCCCATTTGAGCAAATTGTTAAAGCTTGTCAAATTGCAGATGCCGATAGTTTTATCAGTCAATTACCTAATAAATATCAAACAGTTCTAGGAGAATTTGGCGCAAATTTATCTGGCGGACAGCGACAAAGATTAGCGATCGCCCGCGCTATTGTCAGCGATCCACCTATTCTCATCTTAGATGAAGCAACTTCTGGACTCGATCCGGTGAGTGAATTTCAAGTTTTGGAGCGATTGTTAAACTACCGCAAGGGTAAAACTACAATTATTATCACCCATCGTCCGAGTGCGATCGATCGCGCTGATTGGGTGGTGCTACTCGATCGGGGAAAGTTACAACTTCAAGGTTCTTTATCAGTTTTGCGTAACAAACCTGACGAAAATTTAAGATTTTTCTTACCTTAATTGGAGTAGATACTAATATGTCTGAACCTCACGAAGACAAGAGCGATCGGCTGTTAGATGAGTTATCCGATCGGGAACAAGAATCTGTAGTAGGTGGATTTGGCTGGGAAGATTTTTTCGGTTCTTTCTTTTTTCAAAAAACTGATATAGACACTTTCGCTGATGCTCAAGATAAGTTTACGGATGGCAGTTCTATTTCTCGCCGTACGAGTTACAAATTATCACAAATTACTCTGGCGTTTACTATGCCGTTTTTTGGTGGATCTGGTAGACGTAGATCTCGTTCTAGTAGCTCTAGAATGCGAAATATATTTAATTTATTTCAATCGTTTTGGGACAGCTAGTTAGCTCGAACTAGAAAATTATAATGAGATATTTTGTATTAAGACGCAGCTTTTATCTTACTTAAAAAGCCTTAATAGTCACCACTTAGCTGACTCAATATTACGATGACAAGTGGTTGTATTTATGAATCCCGCACCTCAGTCCGTTGATTTTTTTGGTTTATCTATAGAATTTGCTGAAATCGTTAGTTATTTGCGAAAGAATTTGCAATTAAAGGAAGTCTGTCAGCAGATTTTATATCACCGAATCATTGAACGAGTGGCGCGGGAAAGAGGCTTAACAGTTGAAGCTGAGGAAATTCAAGCTGAGTTGGAACGCCAGCGTCGCGATCGCGATTTAGAAATGGATGCCGATCTGTTAACTTGGCTGACAGATCGGCTGCTCGATCGAGAAAATTGGGAGGCTAGTATTCGCGATCGCCTGTTAGCTAAAAAATTAAATCAACGTCTATTTTCTTTAGAAGTAGAACGATTCTTTAATCAACATCCAAATGAATTTGAACGAGTCTTACTTTATCAAATTGTCGTGTCCAGTGCAGCTGAAGCATTAGAGATTTTATATCGATTGCAAGAGGGACAAATTAGCTTTTATGAAGCCGCTCACTTTTACGATATTAGCGAACAACGGCGACTTCAATGCGGTTATGAGGGGATCGTCTATCGTTCTCAGTTACAACCAGATATAGCAGCGATCGTTTTTAGTGGTGCTGTGGGACAGGCGATCGGTCCTCTGCAAACTGAAACAGGTTATTGTTTGCTATTAGTAGAAGAGTATTTTTCAGCTCAGTTAACTTCGGAAAGATTTCAAGAAATTTTAGAACGGCTATTTCAGCGGTGGTTGGCGTTGGAGTTAAGTTCGATGCTGCAAAGTCATAGTTAATGAGTTGTTTGTTAGTTTTTATTTTTATAGAATAGCTATGTAGAGGGATGCAATCGTATCTCTCTACTACCTAATTGAGGAGGTTTGTTTCATTCCCTCATAATTAAGTTATATCCTACAGTTTGTGTCATGCAAAGACGCAAAGACGCGAAGAAGGTAAGAAGTAGCTGTTGATGTGAGCCAATAAGTTTGGCGACTCTAGTAGCAGGCTGTCATGATAGGGAAAGAAGCGATCGCGCTTTCCCATAAAGGTACTTGTCATGGCTGTGGAATACGATCTTGTGGTTATTGGTGGCGGTTCGGGTGGTTTGGTGGTGGCTGGTGTCGCCGCTGCACTTAAGGCGAAGGTGGCGCTAGTTGAAAAGCATCGCCTGGGTGGTGATTGTCTCTGGTATGGTTGCGTCCCCAGTAAGTCTTTGATTCGTGCTTCTCGCGTGGCTTATGAGGTGAAACATGCGGGAAGATTTGGGATCTACTGTAACGATCCGCAAATTGATTTTGCCAAAGCGATCGCCCACGTCCAAAATACAATTACTACCATCAAACCTCACGACTCGCCGGAAAGATTTGAGGGTTTGGGTGTAGAAGTCATTTTTGGTGATGGTAAGTTCATCGATAAAAAAACGTTTGAAGTTAATAACCGCCGCCTCAAAGCTAGAAGTTTTGTCATCGCTACAGGTTCTCGTCCCGCCACGCTACCAATCCCAGGACTCAAGGAAGCGGGATTTATTACTAATGAAGAAGTGTTTGAAATTACCGAACGTCCAGATACGCTAGCCATTATCGGCGGGGGGCCAATCGGTTGTGAGTTAGGACAAGCATTTTCCCGCTTAGGATCGAAAGTTACCATTATTGCTAGTCGCGATCGCCTCCTTCCCAAGGAAGATCCTGAAGCAGTTGAAGTTATTCACCAACAATTTAAATCTGAAGGTATTAATTTTCTCCTCAATACTAAAGCAGAAAAAATCGAAGTTGTAGATGGTAAAAAATATATTTGGACAGGGAAAGAAAAGATTATCGCCGATCAAATTTTAGTTGCAGCCGGACGAGCGCCAAATGTAGAATCTTTGAACTTAGATGCAGCAGGTGTAAAAGTAGGTAAAAAGGGAATTCAAGTCAATTCTAAACTGCAAACTTCCAATCCCCATATCTACGCTTGTGGCGATGTTTTGAGCGGTTATCAATTCACCCACGTTGCTAGTTATCAAGCAAATATCGTTCTCAAAAATGCTTTGTTTTTACCAATATTTAAAGCAAGCGATCGCGTCATTCCTTGGGCAACATTTACCGAGCCAGAATTAGCAAGGGTGGGATTGACGGAACAAGAAGCTAGGGAAAAATATGGTAACGATGTTCGCGTTGTTAAACAAGAATATGCAGATGTAGATCGCGCCCAAGCTGACGGAAAGACAGCCGGATTTGCTAAGATTATTACCAAACGTAACGGGCAAATACTCGGCGCTCATTTAGTTGGTGCAGCGGCGGGCGAACTTATCCATGAGATTATATTAGCAATGTCGCATAATCTAAAGCTATCTGCTCTGAGTGGAATTCACATCTATCCCACCTTATCAGAAGTGAATAGTAAGGCAGCTTTTGCTCAAACTCGCCAAAATTACGAACAAAACCACAGATTGCAGCAGATGTTATCTAGTATATTTCGCGTCATCCGTCGCTTCGGCTAAGCTATAATCGCGCTGTTTGAGGAGTGAACCCAAGCTTGTATGCACTGGCTATTGACTGGATCTTTGAGTGTAGAGAAACTGACGGTAGCGATCGCCGACTTACCTGCATCTTTGGTAGGGACGAAGATAGTGCAACTGTCCGATCTGCATTACGACGGTGTTAAACTCTCAGAAGAGATGTTAGAGCAGGCGATCGCTGCTACGAACGAAGCCGATCCCGATCTAATCGTTTTAACAGGCGATTACGTTACCGACGATCCTAGCCCCATCCATCAGTTAGTCTTGCGACTCAAGCACCTGCAAAGTCGCTATGGAATTTATGCTAGCCTGGGCAATCACGATATCCACTATCCCCATTCCAAAGCCGAAGTCACTAAAGCCTTGACAAGTGTGGGCATTTGTGTGCTGTGGAATGAAATTGCTTACCCATTTGGGAAAAAATTACCTCTAGTTGGACTGGCTGATTATTGGTCGCGGGAGTTCGATGCGAAATCGGTAATGAAACAGCTAGACCCGCAAATACCCCGAATTGTCTTATCTCACAATCCAGACACAGCCGTACCGTTGAAAAAATGGCGCGTCGATTTACAATTATCCGGTCATACTCATGGGGGTCAGTTTGCCTTACCTGGTATTGGTCCCGCGATTACCTGGTATCAAGATTTGCGCCGCAGTCTGCCTAAAAATATGCGGCGTTGGATGCCATTTATGCAAGCTGAGTGCGCTAAAGTCGTGCGTCACTGGGAATGGGCGCAGGGTTTTCACCAAGTTGGTGAGAACCAAATGTACGTCAATCGCGGCTTAGGAACTTATGCCCCAGGTCGATTTTTGTGTCCGCCAGAGGTGACGGTCATTACTCTGGTATCTCAATCTAACTAATCTCGGCGATCGCCTTTGCTAGGTTCAGTGACAAACAGCTTCTTTTTACCTGTTATTTGTCTCTAAATTGTCACTTTGTTGTCTCGAACAAGTCACTTTCTTTGTCTATATTTTGATTTCATGCAAACAAAGACAACAGGAGAAACTTATGAGAGGTAGCCACAGAATCGACAAATCCAAGCTAGTTGATAAAATCTATATGCTTCATCAACTCCATCAAAAAAATACTGAAATATCAGAACAAGCTCCTAAAAAATATGATTCTCAAGTTAGGAGAATTCACGATAGAGATGAAGACGATTTCAGGAAAGCTGCGTAACAAAAGCTCACAACCATAAGTTAGCAGCAGGGGAAGAAAAACCCTGCTTTTTATTTTCAGTTTTGTTTTGCTAGATGCTTCTATAGAGACGTTACACGTAACGTCTCTACAAAAATTATGGTTCCATCGGATCTGGTAACGGTCTACCCTTGGGTTCGGGTAATCTCGGACGGCGATCGCCATATGGCATCGGGATATACTGGACGCTGGGACGACCTCCTTGCGGTTGAGGATACAATTCCATCAAGTCGTAAATATTTCTCGGCAACCCGACTGTAATTGGTAATCCCAGTTCTGTCGCTTCTTCTACCGTGATCGGATAGTCGTGAGTTACCTGTCCTGTCGTCAGCGCATCGACAATCTTTTCAATATTTTCCGGTAAAATTTTCTGCTTGGGGGTTTCGTCTTTTAACAACGTGCGGACAAAGCGCTGAACCTGAGCGATCGCTTTACGCGACAAGTCCGCCATAATTAGGGTTTGATCCTCCACCTCGCTAATCGGTTTATCTTCCACCACTTTGAGAATACTTGCAGCGGGGAAGTTGCCTAACTGCGGATCGACTGGTCCCAACACAGCGTTAGCATCCATCACAATTTCATCAGATGCCAGGGCTAGCATCGTGCCACCACTCATGGCATAGTGGGGTACAAACACCGTGACTTTAGCTGGATGGCGAATTAAGGCTCTAGCAATTTGCTCTGTTGCTAAGACTAAACCCCCAGGAGTATGCAGAATTAAATCGATGGGGACATTAGGTGGAGTGAGGCGAATTGCTCTAAGTACCTGTTCTGAGTCTTCAATCGTGATGTAACGAGATAGGGGAATTCCCAACAAACTGATCGACTCTTGACGGTGAATCAGCAGGATCGTACGGCTGTTGCGATTGCGTTCAAAATCTTGAATGGTTTTGACGCGGCGAAATTCCATCTGACGACGCTGCCATATTGGTTGCAGCGAAGAAAAGAAGAGGAAAACCCAGAATAGGTCAAAAAAACTAAAGCTCATAGTGATTATGACTTTTAAATTAGAGTTAACCCCTCTATTGTTTCAATTTCTCACAAATTGCAAGTCTATCTTAGGAACTATGGTGTTGTGTCAGAGCGCACAGTTGTGCGCTCTGACATATCCTTTAATAGCCGCCGCGATCGCGTTTGAGGTCGTAGATTACCTTTTCCATGTACCAATCAACTGACTGGTGGGGGTTTTTCCTTTGAGCTTGCGATAAAAGGCGGTTGGCTGTTTCTCTTTCGTCATGCAACAAACTCATTAATCTCTTCTGAAGATGACGGCTACCTTGCTCGACGCGAATGGAACCACCTACAGCAACAGGACGCGATTTTGCTGGAGATTTGAAGTGTCCGTTGTTTTTAGCGGCTAAGGCGATCGCCGCAGCGCCGCCTGCCAAGCCTGCTAAAGCTAGCATCAGGTTAGGATCTATTCCTTCTTCGTTCCTGGGGTTCGATCGGTATATTTGTGCCGTCAAAAATTCGCGGTGACTTTGCTCAACTTCTCTGGTAACGGTTTGAGCGGCAATAGGCAAACTGCTGCTACTAATCTGAGCGCCAAGAATAGCAGCGATCGCAGCACTCAAATGCAACAACTTTAACATTGGATTAGTTCAACTTCCGAACTCTTTAGATGTTTCTATTCTGAGGCATAAATATGACAAGAATGTGTCAAGACAACCCGTATAAATATGACGATAGAATTACAACCAATCGCGATATCATCGTTGTTATACAGGCAATCTAGCAGTAGAGATTGTTGACTGACTTGAAGAGATTCGTTAGTTTAAATCTTTCCTGTTGCGATTAATATTGACTTTTAAAGCCAGTAATAAAATCGAGCAATTGCAAAACCAGTATCCCGACCTGAAAAATTTCAGCGCCCAACAATTACGCTCCGAACTGCTAGCAACGGAGGCGAATACATATGCAGAATTTGTCAAAATCGGACGATTGAACAAAGAACTGTTGCCATTTCTTCCAGAAGTGTTGCAAGCTGGAGATGGGCATAGCGATTCAGTACAATTAATCGCGCTCGACCAACAGTCCCCGCTTGCCGATCCGAATCAGCAAGCGGCGCACGTCATCTTCTAGTGTCTCGCCTCGATATTGTGTTTTTAACCGTTGCGCGATCGCCCCAACGGTGTGTTTACCATCGCACAGTGCTAATACAGCCGCCGCCGTAGAATTTAATATCAACGCACCTTCTGGCATCAGCAGTAAATGCTGCTGTCTCAACTCGTCCCACTGCAAGCGTACACCTTGGGCTAAATGCGGTCGCGAGTGGTTTTTCATGTTACTCATATTGGAAGGAGTCGAGAGTCGGAAGTCGCAGATTAATTACAAATTACGAATTACGAATTATTTCTTGTATCGCCTCTGGCGATCGCTTCTAACTGGCTCCAGAGTAGATCGCACTTGAACGCTAAAGCTTGAACTGCTCGTTCTTGAGATTCGCGGTTGCGACAATACTTCAAGACTAAATCTAAAGCATATCGGGCATCTCGCGGTGCTTGCTCTAGTCGCTTCCTAAAGTAATCGAATCCTGCCGGATCGATCCAGGGATAATGTTGTTCTAGGGCAACCAAGCGGACTCGGATTGCATCTGGTCCAAATAATTCTGTCAGTGAGGCAGCAACAGCCTCAATCCAAGGTCGAGTGCGACAAAAATTGACGTAAGCATCGACAGCAAATCGTACTCCTGGGATTACGTGTTGCTCGTCTAACAACTCTTGGGGGGACAAGCCAACTGCTTCACCTAATTTTAGCCATGCTTCAATTCCGCCTTCGCCCTCACTGCGTCCGTCATGGTCGATGATGCGATCGAGCCATTGCCGTCGCACTGCTAAAATTGGACAGTTGGATAGGATAGCAGCATCTTTGAGGGGAATGCTTTTTTGATAGTAAAATCTGTTTGCCACCCAACGCCGCACTTCTTCTGGTGTTAAGTCTCCATGATTCATGCGAACGTGGAAGGGGTGTAAGTGATGGTAACGTTGGTGCTGCGATCGCAACGCTGCCTCTAGTTCCGCCTCACTCCAAGCCTTGTGTTCTGAGTGCATCAGTTCCAGCACGGTTGTTTCACCTCCTACAACTGGATTGTCAAACCATCGTAACCAACTTCAATTCCTGCTGCTTCAACAATTTGGCGTTCCTGGGAATTAGGAATCAGAATCGGGTTGGTATTGTTAATATGAACGAGAATTTTGCGAGGGTGTTGCAGTTGGGCGAGATGCTGGATACTGCCTTGGCTTCCCGAAAGGGGTAGGTGTCCCATTTGTCGTGCTGTGCGTTGGGCAATTCCCAAATTTACCAATTCCTCATCCTGCCAACAAGTCCCATCTACCAGAATGCAATCGCTGGACTCCAAGCGGTCTAGAATTTTTTCATCCACTTGAGCTAAACCTGGAGCGTATGTAACAACTTTGCCACTGGTAGAATCGCGAAACGTCAAGCCGACAACCCAAACTTCATCTGCTACGACCTTGTGACGCATATATTTTGGCGGTTTGGCAGCAAGGGGAAATGCTTCTACTTCCAATCCATTTGCTCCACCTTTTCCCAAATTTATCGGTCTACCAGGTTCGAGTAACGACCATTCCACACCGCAATAGCCTTCTAATGTGGAGAGTAGTGGAAAACCTTCTGTCAACGCTCGGCGGACTGTATCCGTACCATAGAGCCGCAACGGTTGAGCCGATTCTCGCAACAAGATTAGTCCTGTAGTGTGGTCGATTTCGGCATCACTTAGCACGATCCCCGCGATCGGGCTGGAACGGATAGACGCTGGTTTCCCCTCCCGCAATAACTCAAGTTGTTGTCGCACGTCTGGGGAAGCATTGACCAAAAACCAAGGTCGGTCATTTGCCCGTACTGCAATGGAGGATTGATTCAGCCAGCATACACCTGTTGTAGAAGTTCGCGCGGCTTGACAACCAGGGCAGTTACAGTTCCATTGCGGCAATCCTCCACCTGCGGCAGTACCGAGAATTTTTATCTGCATAGCTTTTGGAGCAGTTGGGGCAAACAGTTGTCAGTTATTAGCAACTTACGACTTACGGCTTCTTACCCTAGCCCCCGATCATTGCCATTGGTAAATATATGTTGTGACTTCCATACATAGGTCAAGTTCGTCATAGTCTGGTTGCTCCCAATCCGTTAGGGGCTTGCCGATGGGTGGATGGTAAGAACTTTCTCCAGGTGTACCTTGGGGGGCTTTAGAACTGTTGCTTTGCTCGTCTGGTGTAGAGCGATCTGTTTTGTCCCAAACCATCATGGTTCTCCTTATGCGATCGTGTCATTAACCTAACTTTTGCTCGGGTCTTTCAGGGTGCGTTCTCTCTATCTGTTTACGTAGGCGTTGAGTCATCGAGCGGCGATCGCTCTCTACCCTAGTAACGATACTAGCAATTGTCAATTACATATTATCTATTACTAGCCGCTCAAGGGGTGTCATTTTTCAGTCACAATTGGCGGTCGCGCTAATCAACATACTTTAGTAGCAGGGGTCGCAGTACTTACTGATTTTAATTTTGAATGTGCAACCAAATTGTCAGAATTCGCAATGGTACGATCGCGTCCTTATAGCAATTCTCGATTGCGTAGATGACGTTGGTAGGGGCGCACAGCTGTGCGCCCCTACCAATCATATATTTCACCCAATTGAAAACCGCTATTAGTCAAAAACGCTCCTCTCTACCCGCGATGGAAATGTTGCCCTATTTATTTACGATTCAGTCCAACCAGTCAGCTACGTCCTAGAGTTACCAGCAGGCAGTCCTAATAGACTTGGTATACAACCAGGTAGAAAATGCTATTGTTTGCGCCAATAGTTTACGGTCATGAAGTGATGCCATTGCCCGTCATCACTCAATACATGCGAGGTCATGACTCGGCGATCGTCACTCTCGAACTCGATCGCGTCCTTGTACTTTGCCATCTTCCCCTCGCCAATCATAGCAGGTCCCTCAGAATCGAGCGTCAACATCTTTTCAGCCGCGTCCAATTCGCCACTGTCGTACACCCACAGATGTGTCATCATCGACCCGATCCACGTCCCCACGTACCGCTGTTTCTGCGGGTCGTAGCCAAGCGTCATCATCGTTGTTGCCTCACCGCAGCCAGGCATCTCGCCCTGTGCTTCGGCTAGAATCCACAGTCCGCCCAGCGATCGCACCCTCTCAGTTCCCGTCGATTTTTCGGCAGGTCGATCCGCTCCCATCTTGACCTCAATCTCATACGTCCACTCACCAATGAGTTTTTGCAGCCACTGATGTTCCTTTTGTGGTGTGGTATTCATGGTTGAGTTCTGTTGTGTTTTGGTTGTCTCCATTGTTTTAGCTCCTGTTGATGAATTCTGAGGGAATGCGATCGCGCGAAACGATGGAAATTCACAGCCTGTAATAGTACATAAGTTCTATTATCCTCGCTCTGCCGTTCGACAAGCTCTTTGCTTAAGAAAGAGACAAGAAGCAGGTTGAAGCTAGCTTAGAGGTGGCGCGTCTCGACTGGCGGGGACTGAAGGTTATTGTTAGTTGCCTGCTCGCAGTTAACCATCCACGGCGTGCCGAACCGATCGACCAACATGCCAAAGCGGGCAGACCAAAAGGTTTGTTCCAGTGGCATCTTCACCTTGCCATTTTCTGCCAGAGCGTGAAAAATACGTTCTGCCTCGGCTGGTTCGGCAACGCTAATCTGCACGTAGAAGCCTTGGGGTGTTTCAAAATACCCAGACGGACTATCAGACCCCATGAGGAGGCGATCGCCGACTTCGAGGCAAGCGTGCATGATTTTGTCATGCCATTCAGGGGAGACATGCTCTGCTGAGGGTGCTTCCTTGTGAGTCATCATCATGGTAATCTTGCCGCCGAGGCATTGCTCGTAGAACTTAAAAGCTGCTTCGCAATTGCCGTTGAACATGAAATAGGAATTGATTTTCATGGTGTACTCCTCCGTTTGATGAACTGTCGTTACTTTTCTGGGCGGGTTGAGAGCGATCGCTTTGCAGCGTTCAATTGCGATTCCAAACCTGCCCCGACAAAATTTCTATGGGTTGAGGGTGAAGACTGCTTGAGAAGTCTCTGGATGAAATGGCAGCGAGATGTGTTCGTGTAAAATCTGCCAGTAGCCACCCAGCACCTCTTTCACATCTGGGGAAATCCCTTGAGTCACTTTTGGATTTCCGCCATTGAATGTCACCCGCGCACCCATTGAGGGTGGGTGAAGTCCGTCAAGTGTAAGCAGTACGCCAGCAGATGCAAGCGATTCGTTGTACTTCATCATTGCTTCAACCGCTTTGGCATCAGGGGTAGTTCCTGGAGCCGCACTCTCGTAGCCTTTGGGAATCATGAGTAACATAAATCGCATCGAAGTATCTCCTTGGATTTTAAGTTTGTGGGGTCAAAGTACTGAACGGCTGAAACTAGCAAACACTAATTCTCTGGCAAGCCCGCAACTTCAATTACAGGGCGAATTTCCACAGTGCCGACTTGCGCTGCTGGAATCCGAGCGGCGATCGCGATCGCGTCATCGAGATCTTGGGCATGAATCAGGAAAAATCCTCCCAACTGTTCGCGGGTTTCGGCGAAGGGTCCATCGGTTATCAGCGGCTTACTGTCGCGGACTCGGACGCTGGTGGCTGTCGCGACAGGGTGGAGTGGAGCGGTGGCGAGATACTGCCCGTTCGAGTTGAGTTGTTGCGCCAGTTGCGCCGATTCTGCATAACATTGCTCTCGCTCGGTTTCGCTCAGGGCATCTTCTTTGAGATAAATCAGCAGCACGTATTTCATTCCATTGCCTCCGGTTTTCCCGTTATAAATAAGTCGAACGGCGATCGCGCAAATCGACACCTAGCGCAAAAATTTTTTATCATCAGATCCGAATCGCGATCTCCCTGCGTTTTGACCGTTATAAGTAAGTCGAACGGCGATCGCGCAAATCGACACCTAGCGCAAAATTTTTTTGGATCGGATATGACTCCAAACGCAAAGTCAGCAGATGTAGCTCAAGCGATCGCCTCCGTCTATCGGGCTGAGTGGGGGCAGATCGTCGCTACATTGATCCGGCTGATAGGGGACTTCGACATAGCTGAAGAAGCAGCGCAAGAGGCTTTTGCGGCTGCCGTGAATCAGTGGCACTCTAGCGGTATTCCCGCTCTCCCCCGTGCGTGGATAATTAAAACAGCTCGGTACAAAGCGATCGATCGTCTCCGCCGCCGAACGCGACTGTCCGAGAAACTAGAATGGTACGCGGCATCTGGGTTGATTCCAAGTAGTGAGGAGCCAACCTACGACAGTGATGAAATTCCAGACGATCGGCTTCGCCTCATCTTCACCTGCTGCCACCCCGCACTGGCGATCGAAGCTCAAGTCGCTCTGACGCTGCGAATGTTGGGTGGACTGGAAACAGACGAAATTGCCCGTGCGTTTCTCGTACCCACAGCAACGATGGCACAACGGCTCGTGCGTGCCAAGCGCAAAATTCGGGATGCAGGGATTCCCTATAAAGTGCCAGAGATCGGCGATCTATCCCCAAGGGTAGATGCGGTGCTGACGACGATTTATCTGATTTTTAACGAAGGCTATGCGGCGACCAAAGGCGAGGCAATGGTAAGGGCTGACCTCTGCGCGGAAGCGATTCGGCTGGGGCAATTGGTACGGAAGTTGATGTTACCGCAACCGCCTTCAGAAGTCACGGCACTGGTGGCGCTGATGTTGCTGCACGACTCGCGGCGCGATGCTCGGTTGGACGAAGCAGGCGATCTAGTGCTGCTCGAAGATCAGAACCGTCAACGCTGGGATCGACAACAGATTACAGAAGCATTGCCATTGGTGGAAGAGGCGTTGCGCGGCGGCACGGGTGTTTTTGCATTGCAAGCGGCGATCGCGGCACTCCACTGTCAAGCGGCGCGAGCCGAAGAAACAGACTGGGCGCAGATCGTGCAACTCTACGAGCTGCTGGAACGCTTGCAACCTTCACCGATCGTGTCGCTGAATCGGGCAGTGGCGATCGCGATGGTAGATGGAGCTTCAGCGGCGCTCGGACTGGTCGATGCGCTTGCCACCCAACTCGACGGCTATCACCTGTTCCACGCCACCCGTGCCGATCTGCTGCGACGTGTGGGAGCCTTAGAGTCAGCCGCACACAGCTACACGCGGGCGCTAACACTGGTCGCCAATGATAGCGAGCGCCGATTTTTGGAGCGTCGGCTACGCGAAGTGCAGCTCTAATAGTTTGAAGTTAGCAATTGCTCGCCGCGCATACGTGTTGGCTACAACGGATCTAAAACTTGTCATTCACTACTCACGAGCGATCGCGTGGATTCATTGCAGCTTTTTGAACCAAAGTTATGACTAGGATGATGGAGGTGCAAACTGTGCAAATAACTCTGCCCCTGTTATATTCTTAGTTTCATTGGCAAAAGAGTAATAAGCTGGTTTTTCGTCGATAAAAACTTGATGCTCGAACACAAGACCTTCATCATTATCAAAAATCCCCGCTGGTATGTAGTATTGGTTATTCTGTTTCAATCTATAAAATAAATGGCTACCGCACTGTTTACAAAACCCACGTTCCGCCCATTCTGAAGATTGATAAATCCCAATATTTTCTTCACCCTGAAAGCTGACATCGCTGCCACACTCAACTGCTAACAAAGCTCCTCCACCCCATTTACGACACATACTGCAATGACACGCTGCTATGTGACGATCGATGCTAGTTGCGGAAAGACTTACTGCTGTGCATAAACAGCTACCTTTTGCAACACTTAAATTAGACATCTTCTGCTCTCCTGCAATTATTTATTTACCCTACATAACGCTCGTGTTCGGCGGCAACACCGTCGTAAATGTAATATTACCCACTCGATCAACTCTTTTCAGACAAAAGCGCGATCGCATGATGAAATTATTCAGTGACCTTTGGCGCAAGTAGTTTCAGCTTCTGCATACTGCCAGCGACTACTTCAAGAAGATCGGGAATCGATCAGAGCTAATTCATAATTGGCTGAAGCAAGGTCAAGAGCGATAACTTCATTAAGCAACCCGCTCGTTAGGGATAGCTGAATAAACATTACTGCTGGATGTTTAACAATTGCGCGTGGAATATTGTTGGTAACAAAAGTTCGCTCGGATAGTGCTGAATCTGAGGCAGCTTGCTACCACTCACCGAGAAGTAGGAATTACAAAATGTTGCATTTTATCAAAGTGCTAAGCCTTAATTATTTACAATCCAGACAGTTGGCATCAAGGTAATTGTGAGCGATCCGACTCCCAGCAATCTACCTCTAATTCTTCCCCTTTCGCCGCTTCTGTCTAGTGACGGCGCTAACTGGAAAAATATTCAATTTGCTTATTTTCGACAACCACCCTGCGATCTTCCAGAACGTGTATCGTCTCAGCACGTCATTTGTCTGAATATCGGCAAGCCCGTGCAGTTAGAGCAAGCAGTTGATGAACGGCATGAGAAGGTAGAATCGGGATTTGGAGATGTGAAAATTTACCCAGCCTACCTCAGCCAACAGTTTCACTGGGACAAAGAAGCTGAGTTTTTCAATTTGTTGTTATCACCGTCATTTCTAGCTACTGTTGGTTATGAGGTGTTTGGGAGCGATCGCCTCGAACTAATTCCACATCTAGCTACACTGTTCGATCCATTAGTCGTGCAGATTGGTTTTGCACTGAAAACATCCTTAGAAATTGATGGGAAAAATAGCCATCTTTATGCCGACTCGCTAGCCCATGCACTTGTGGTTCATCTTCTCTCTAGATATTCCACCAACTCACGTCAAATCAAAGCTGTTACGGGTAGTTTGACTCAACAGCAATGGCAACAAGTTATCGATTATATTGAAGCAAACTTAGAGAAAAACATGAGCTTAACTCAGTTAGCAGAAATTGTGCGATTGAGTCCGTATCATTTTGCTCATTTGTTCAAAAAGTTAACTCATACTTCACCTCATCAATATTTAATTCGGTGTCGAATTGAACGAGCCAAACAACTGATAGTTATGGGCAATTTATCGCTGGCGGCGATCGCTCAAACTGTTGGGTTTGCCAGTCAAGGACATTTTACCTACCATTTCAAACGCCTTGTCGGAGTTACGCCCAAAGTTTTTTGGCAGCAAGCGCAAGAACTTTGAAAACAATCGCAAGAACTTTGAAGAGAAGCACTCAAGAATAGTTGGATACTGAATGCGTCAGCCGATAACTTCTGACGAGAAAGGAGAATTTATGTCACAACAGAATGTAGAGAATGTTCGCCGTCTTTTCCAGGCTGTTGAAGAACGTGACATTGCTGGAGTTTTAGCAGCTTACGCTCCTGAGATTGTCATCCGCGATGCAGAGTCATTACCTTATGGTGGCATACATCACGGTCTTGAAGGTGCAAAACAACACGTTGAAGGTGCTGCTCAAACTTGGAATCATCTTCAACCGCCAGCCGAGAGGAAAATGGATGCAGTCTTTTTAGATGTAGAAGATTACATTATTGTCCTTTGGCGGTTGAAAGGACTGGCAGCCAGTAGCGGCAGAAAACTCGATTTGCCAGTAGTCAGCGTCTATAAAATGCGTGATGGTAAGATTCTCGAATCACAAATGTTTTACTCAGATACAGTTCCGATTCAGCAATTCCTAGAGAGTCTTGAGGCTGGGCGTTTTTGACTGCCGTTGGCAAGCAGATTGCCCTTATCCCAGGCTTTCTCTGCCCTATTGACACAAAATTAGAGTCAGCTAGGAATGTAGGCGAAACTGTTTGGGTTTGGACCCATCAAGCTGAGTGATGCCGTGAAGCATTTATCATAGTTGAACAATTACCAAATCCTCAAGCAGGATCGATATGGTTAAACATACACAAGCTCATATGTCCCGCAAGCTGAATAAAAATCAGCCTTTGGCGCTCAAAGAAAGAACAAAATCGCAGATGGAATACTACATGGGTGCGAAGTTGCTTGAAATTGGTGTGAATCCGAAATCAGCTATTTGCCGTTGGTCGCTGGAATTGCAGGGAGGTGAAGAAGTCTGGACTTATAGTGCCTTCTGGGGTGAGTCTAAAGAACAGTTACTTTTAGGGCAGCAGCCGCTTCAAGGAGCTGCGTTGCTCAATTGTGCCAGAGCTAACACTTCTCAAGAATTAGCCGCAGTTGCCCAACTGTGCGGCTATGGCAAAGATTTTGACAGTTTTCAGGAGGCGTTAAAGCAGGCACAGCAGGCAACAGGGGAAATTGAATCTGGAGCAAGCTAGAGGATTATAGATAATTCGTCTCGCCCAAAGTGATAAAAAAATAAGGTATTCACTCACAAAGAGAAGGGAACTGTGCATTTTTCTTTGTTACTTTGCATTGCCAATTCGATAATGCGAATTGTATTTCTTGCTTCTTCAGGCTTAACGCTTAGCTCTGCCCGATCGCCAATCGTATCAGCTATATTCTGATAGTAAGCTTGATAGCAACCTGCAAGCGTTTCAATTTGCCCCTCCACTTGTAGCCCGCTAATTTGTGTCCTCAAAGTCCCCCACTTCTCTCTAGGCTCTTCTCCCCAGTTTGGCTCGGCGGGTGTGAGTCCTTGCTTCAAAGCTTCTTCTTGCGGATCGTAGCCATATTTAATAAAAGAACCTTCCGTACCATGTAAAATGAAACGCGAACACTGCTCCTTGACTAGCATACTCGCCTTCAAAGTCACCTTCAAATTGTCGTAATGCAGTATTAGCTCAAAATTATCGTCTGCCTTGCCAAAATCTCTTTGAATTCTGATGTCCGACGCGATCGCTTGTGGTAAGCCAAATAGAACCTGCGCTTGGTCTATCAAGTGCGAGCCGAGGTCGAACAAAACTCCACTCCCGTTCCCTTCATCTTCCCTCCAGGCATTCGGCTTCACGTAATTTCTGAAGCGATCGTAATGGGATTCATATTCGACTAAACGTCCTAAAAGCTGACTATCTAACAACCGCTTCACTGTGAGAAAATCACCATCCCACCTCCGGTTGTGATGAACGCTAACGATCTTGTTTTGCTGACGCGCCAAATCGATCAATTGCTGTGCTTGGTTCGAGTTAACAGTAAAAGGCTTTTCCACTACGACGTGTTTATTTGCTAGTAAAGACTGGCGTGCTAGCTCGAAATGAGAGATATTTGGAGTCGTAATCACGACCAAAGCTATTTCTGCATCATGCAAGAGTGTCGTGGTATCGCGCACGACTTCCACCCCAGGATAATCTTGACTAGATTGATTCCCATGTCGTTCGACCACCTTTTTCAGTTGAAGATGGGGAATTGACTGAATAATTGGCGCGTGAAACACGCGAGCTGCCATGCCATAACCAACCAGTCCCACGCCAAGTTGCTCTACCATTTTTTCTCCAGCATGACTCGATCCTATGGTTAATAGTAAAGCTACAAGAGTAGAGATTTTTAGTCTATGGGAAATCCGTTTTGTTCTTTTCCACAATGACATGAACCTAGTACCAGCATGGCGATGTCCTGAGCTAACTCGATCGACGAGCGGGTAGATTTTCTGGAATCTGGCGTGAAGTTCGTGAAGCTATCTACATAACAACAGCTCAATTCTAAATTTAAATCTCTATGTTTAAGCTGGGGTGCAATTCTAAACTGCGCCCCTTATTATTTGCGAAGCGCGAAGCACAAACTTGGAGTGTCTGCTGTTTTCGCGTTTCGGTGCTAGTATATTTCCTACTATGGTTATGGGTGGAGTGTATGGACGCGATCGCAACGCTGACGCAACGCTGACGCAACGCTGACGCAACGTTGACGCAATTGCTTGCCCTTTTCTTTCGGAATCTTGAACCCTAGCTGCTTCAACCAAGAGCAAGAGCTGTATCGCATTTGCTTTCTAGTTGCATAGCTGCTACTTCAATGGGATTTCTATGGTGTGCTTGCTGCTTTTGGGTGCGATATTGCTCAAGCGGGTAAACTATCTGAAGATCGCCCAACCCCCACGCCTCTCGGGAGCAAGAGTTCTACCCGTTGTTAGGGAGGCTAGCAGGGATCTCAACTTTAACCAAGAAGTCTTGGGTTTCGACCTACTCAGGACGATCGATCCAGTTAACCAAAATAGCCAATGGAATCATCGGTAAAGCAGGCAACAAACAAATTAACCACTGATTTAAATTCAATGGTGCGGTCGCAAATAAGTTATTCATCACGCTCCATTGACTGAAAACAATCTGCAACACAACTGCGGCAAGAATACCCAGCGCGATCGCCTTTGTCCCACCAATTGAAACTCTTCTACCACGGATTCTCAGCGCGATCGCTTTCCCTAAATGGCTGATACTCAACAAATACACGATTCTAGCTGCAACCAAAGCTTGAATTGCCATCGTTCGCGCCAAGGTGACATCTCCCGTATTTTGACGTACCGCCTCGAAAAAACCAAAAATCAGAATCCAGTTAAAGGCAGAAATTGCCAGAATCCTCTGTAACAGTTTTCCTGAGATTAACGGTTCTCTTGGGTTACGCGGCGGTTGTTGCATTACCCCCTCAGACTTGGGTTCAAATGCAAGCGGTACTGTCATCGCCACTGAGTTGACCATATTTAACCACAAAACTTGTAAAGACAGAATTGGTAGATCTCTGGCGAGTAAAGCACTAATTAAAATTGTCATCGACTCGCCACCATTGACGGGTAAGATAAACGCGATCGCCTTGCGTAAATTTTGATATACCGTCCGTCCTTCCTCTACTGCGGCTTCAATCGAAGCAAAGTTATCATCCGTCAGCAGCATATCGGCGGCTTCCCTGGCAACATCCGTTCCCGCACCACCCATCGCTACGCCAATATCAGCTTGTCTGAGAGCTGGGGCATCATTCACCCCGTCCCCTGTCATCGCCACAATTTCGCCTTTGGATTGTAATGCTTCTACCAACCGCAATTTTTGGGCTGGGGCGACTCTGGCAAAAACTACACCGTCTTCTACCGCTTGCGCTAATTGGCGATCGTCCATTTGGGCGAGTTGCTGCCCTTCAAATGCCTCCACCTTGCCATCTTTTTGCAAACCCATCCGTTCGGCGATCGCCCTAGCTGTGGTAATGTGGTCGCCAGTAATCATCTTCACGCCAATTCCCGCCGATTGACAGTTACGCACTGCGGCGATCGCTTCAGCGCGTGGCGGATCGATCATTCCCTGCAAGCCGATAAAAACCAGATCGGATTCGATCTCATTATGGTCTACAGAGGTCTGGTTATCCCCAACTGCTTTTTTGGCAAAAGCCAACACTCGCAATCCCTGCTTTGCCATTAACTCAACCTGCTGTTCGACTTCGGCGCGGTTAAGAGAAATCGGATTGCCATTTTTATCCAGCATTTGCCGCGTGCGACTCAAAATCGCCTCCACCGAACCTTTAACATAAATAACTTTAGATTCTTCTCCACTCCTGTACGGGCGGGTTCCTAAACCCGCCCTTACTGACTCCCGACTCCCGACTTCATGCAACGTCGCCATGTACTGAAACTGCGATTCAAAGGGAATTACATCCAGTCGGGGAATGGACTCTACTAATTCGGACTGACTTATCCCTGCTTTCTTGGCAACTGCAATCAAAGCTCCTTCTGTCGGATCTCCTACTACTACCCAGCGATCGTTCTTTTCTTCCAACCGCGAGTCATTGCAAAGCAGCCCAGCAATCAAACACTCCCGCAGAGCTACAGGTAGCCTCTCCCCCAGCTCTCTTATCTCCCCTTCTGGACTGTAACCCGTACCGCTAACAGTAAAGCGATCGCCTCCGGCATAAATCGCTTGCACTGTCATTTGGTTTTCTGTCAGCGTCCCCGTTTTATCAGAGCAAATGACTGTCGCGCCGCCTAAAGTCTCTACCGCAGGTAATTTGCGGATAATGGCGTGGCGGCGTGCCATGCGGTTGACTCCAATTGCCAACGTCACCGTCACCACTGCTGGCAGTCCTTCAGGAATGGCACTGACTGCCAAGGCGACAGCGGCTTCAAACATTCCTGCAAATGTCTGCCCTTGACCCAAACCTACCGCTAATGTGAGTGCTGCCAGACCTAAAATGACGTAGAGTAACGTGCGGCTAAATTTGTCAAACTTACGAGTTAGAGGTGTACTCAGGTTAGTCCGTTGCTCGATGGTTTGGGAAATGCGCCCTACCTCCGTATTGCCTGCTGTGGCTACAACAATACCGCTTCCCTGTCCGAAGGTAACAAAGCTACCTGCATACGCCATGTTAAGCCGTTCTGCTAAGGGAGCATCAAGCTGAAGTGGAGCGGTTGACTTTTCCACTGGGACAGATTCGCCAGTGAGAGCTGATTCGTCTACTTGCAAGTTCCGGCTATTTACCAAGCGCAGATCGGCTGGCACTTTATCGCCAGAAGTCAGCATGACGATATCGCCAGGTACGATCTCTTTTGAGGGAATGCGGATCTTTTGCCCGTCGCGCAATACAGTTGCTTCTGTGGTGACGGCTTGTGCTAAAGCGGCGATCGCGCCTTCTGCTTTTGATTCTTGTACGAAACCGATAATAGCGTTAATTACCGTTACACCCCAAATCACGATCGCATTTGTCCAAGAACCCAAAAAGGCTTTGATTATCCCTGCAATTAGCAGGATATAAAGTAAAGGCTGATTGAATTGCAGCAAAAATCGCCACCATGCAGGTTTACCTGGCTTCGCCTTGAGTTCGTTCTCTCCATATTGGTTCAACCTTTGCTTAACTTCTGCTGCTGTTAAACCCCTTTCGGGATTGGCATTAAGTAAGTTAGCTACTTCCTTAGCTGAAAGTCCGTGGTATTGACGCTCTAATTGGCTACCTGTTGCAGTGGTTGTCATGGTTTGTGTCTACGGCACTAATTAAAATGATTTCAAGGCTCG
Organism: Scytonema millei VB511283; assembly: GCF_000817735.3. NCBI lineage: Bacteria > Bacillati > Cyanobacteriota > Cyanophyceae > Nostocales > Scytonemataceae > Scytonema > Scytonema millei. The sequence continues at coordinate 527,854 of NZ_JTJC03000004.1, forward strand.
TACTCGCTCTATTCAACTTTGTTAATAGTTCAACGACGGGCAATCGAATTGCAGCTAACTCTATAAGTTTTCAAGTAGCTATGTTGGTAGTTTATAAGTAGCTAATAGAGTATTTCATAAACATCTGCATCTCTCATTCTGGGCTTTTGAATAGGCTTGATAAACTCACATTACTTAATTAAATCTAATAAAATTGCTTCCATATCTAGCTATTCAATATCTTCATTTGAGTAATTAAAAACACATAGATTGAACAGATCGCACTTGCACTCAGGCTTTCATAACGGTGTAGTTTGCGCCTAATATGACATTATGTACTTCTAGTTTTATAGGTAAATGTGATGAGAAAATGACAAAAGAGTACTAGTTTGATTTGACTCGATTCTGGGTCAACAAACAACTGCTTTTGGTAAGGAACAAACATTCAGAGGCTGAGACAAGATCTTCAAGAATTCTGCTTTCATTTTTGACTGTGCTAGAAGCTATTCCACACTACAAAAAGCAGCTTTTAAATTATTTAAGCGTAGCTAATCGCTCGTTTCTGAAAATTCACTTATTAAGGTGGAGACACAGCCGTGCAAACAGTTCTGCTGCTTTTCATCTCTTGCACCCGCTTTAGCTCGATGATTAACTTTGTAATGCAATTAAACGTCAAGGTGAAATTGCATCACCTAATCCCTGTGTGAGTTGAATTTTTAAGTTCAACAGCGCACGTCGCGATCGAACTACCCCTAGCCTAACACTTTTCAGTGTCCGTACTCGCGATCGACAACGAGTCAATACACTCAATTGCAGTCGTTGGATCGTCGCTCCTAGGAGAAATGGCACGTAGGGCAATATCAACTAATTGATTCACGGGAAACTCGACATCCTGTTGTTCGGTGCGACTATCTGCTAAAGCAGAACGGAGAGGATTTTAGCCAGGGTCAATAGACACGAGGTTGAAAAAGCAACTCCTAGCTCCCGTGTGGCAGGCAACGTTACCTACCTGCTCGACCTTGATGAGAATTGTATCGCGATCGCAGTCGTAAAGAAACTGTTTAACTTTCTGAACGTTTCCAGAAGTTGCCCCTTTGTGCCAAAGTTCTGCACGGGAGCGGCTCCAGTAGTGAGCTTCACCCGTTTCTAAGGTACGCAGGATCGATTCCCGATTCATCCATGCCATCATCAAGACAGTACCATCGCGCTCGTCTTGGGCGATCGCCGCAATCAAACCCCGAGCGTTAAACTTTAGTCCTTCAATCCAAAGCAGATTTTCGTTTGTCAGCGTATTTGAGTTCATTGACGTTACCGAGTTAAACAGTTATTTAACATCTGTTGTAGAAACAAGGGATTGAGCTTGCGTCCAATGAATACTATTTGATTTTTGGGGGATGTCTCCCACTCGCTATCGTTAATGGTGAAGCGTTTACCGCTCAGTTGAAATAGATGGCGTTTGGGACTTTCGACAAACCACAGAATCCCTTTGGCGCGAAATACATTTTCTGGTAGATGGACATCGAGAAACTGTTGAAATTTTTTCAAGGTAAAGGGGCGATCGCTTTGAAAGGACGTTGACATGAACCCATCACCATTGAGGCGTGAGGCAGGGAGATCGGAGGCGGCTAGTGCTTGGGAGGAAAATCCGGCTTCGGCAAGATTGACATCTAAAATTAATGGCAGGGGAACTTTTCCATATTCAGAGCGTAAAATTCTGGTTCCTTCCTTAATATCGCGGATTTGATTTTCAATTGCATCCACAGTTGTCTGGGACACTAAATCCGTTTTATTCAAAAGAATTATATCGCCATAAGCAATTTGACTCAGAGCGGCTTCACTGGCGTAATGCTCTTTCAACGTAAAGTTTTCCACATCCACAACGGTGACGATCGAGTCCAAATGCTATAGCTGAGGAAGTATCCCAAACAACCGCATTGAGATCCAATAAACCAAAACCGTGACTGGGAAAAGAAGGGGTGATAAAGCGCATTTCTGCGAGTCAGGGGCTAAATGTTGCCCCCATCCGCTCGCGCTCTAATATGGCAAAATTCTCGATTCCCAAGTCGCGTAATACTACGCCACAACCGACACCAGCCGCACCTGCGCCTACAATAAGTACATCCAGGTTTCTAATCGTTTTCATAATCGATCGAGTAAATACCAGCCTCCCCGCTGACCCATATATTCTCGTTGATGGGGAGAATACAAGCAAGATTTACAGACAAATAAAGCGTGTTTAGTCATAGAAAATTGACTCGATTTATACTACTTCTGCTCAATAGCGCTAGCAATATCTGTGAATCCTATTTCGGCAATCGATTTATGAATTTTGTAGGTTTTCGTAGGAGCAGTCATTACCGCGATCGCTGTTTCCAATGGTGGACAACCGGGTTCGGTGCAGCGTAATTGAATAATAGAAATAGGAGTATCTGGATCGAGTTGCAATAGCTCGTAAATCCAAGTTTTGATTTGTTGAACTTTCTCTGGTTCTGCTTTAGCGTTAGATTTGGAGAATAAATTCATCGGTTCCAAAAATGCGAAACTCAATTAATAATCAACTTGCAATCTGCGATCGCCTCGCTATAAACAGCCGCCGCATTTGCGCTTCAATCGCGGGTAGGTCGCCTGGCGTAAAGGGTTGAGCGCGATCGAAGTCATAATAAAAGCCTGTTTCTGTCGTGGGACCAATGGTAACTTTTGTCTCTGGAAATAGCTGCTGAACTGCCATTGCCAACAGATGAGCGCAAGTGTGACGAATCCGCACCAGTTGTCGCTCGTCGCTTTGGTTCAATGGGTGACTGGACTGAGATCGAATTAAAGATCCAACCATGACTTATAGTTTGATAATCATTATCATTGTATTCAACAAAAATACAGAGGATACGAGTCAGCGAGGATGTTAATTTTTGTCAAGGTAGCTAGAGGAGATGGCTCGCGATCGCGCAAATCCATAAGAAATTACTAACGCAACTCAAATAGCTATCGCAACATCAGCGCCACTTCTTTAGCGAAATAGGTCAAAATTAAGTCAGCACCAGCTCGTTTCATACTGGTAAGGGTTTCTAGAATAATTTTTTTCTCGTCGATCCAACCCATTTGAGCCGCTGCTTTGATCGTGGCGTACTCGCCGCTAACGTTGTAAGCTGCAACTGGCAAATTTGTAGCGTTGCGAACTTGGTAGATGATGTCGAGGTAAGCTAGAGCGGGTTTCACCATGACAATATCTGCTCCCTGGGCAATATCTAGGGGCATTGTTGCATGAATAGGAAGAGATTGGTACATTGATTCTATCTGTGGCATTCCTTTGATTATGAAGACAAAAGCCAAATCCAACTATAGGGTGC